>NZ_JAEHBO010000119.1:0-10143 GCF_016483575.1 Bacillus cereus group sp. N12 | reverse complement strand
TTGCAATACTGCATGATTTTCATCCACATCTTTTATAAATCTTGGCTCAAACAATTCATACAGTAATTCTTTCTTATATCGATACTGTTCAACAAATATTTTCAAACTTTACACCTCTATATTCCACCCTTATTTATCTTCTATTAAGATTAGCATAATTTTATCTTCCCTACTCAAATCTCAATTTTTTACTTTTTAGCAATCTAAAATTATTATTCCTCTAAAACCTTTCAATGTAAATATTATTATTACACTTCAATCCATACCACAAACAATACTCCAATTATTCGAATTTTTTATCTCGATTTCGTTTGTCCTCTTAGTATAATTATTCTTCACAAAAAAAAGTATAGTGGATTAATCCACTATACTCATTCCCTTATTTATTAAAACAAACTCAACTGCACAATACTATCCATCTTCTCTTCTTCTTCGTTAATCTCTAAAATCCTTTGACCCATTCGCTCCACCAAATCAACCACTAAAGCATTTCCCATACAAAAGTATCTGTTTCTTTGTGGCATTCCTGTATTCGTCCAATCCATCGGGAAACCATTTAATAACTCACATTCAGCTGGCATTAAATATCTTAGCTTTTTTGTATAAGGATCTTCAATAACATGGGAACTTCTATTACATGTTCCTTCACTTGTTAACATTGTACGTCCAGGCTTATCTAAATCATCTGGGAAAGCCATTCCTCCCTCAGAATAAAAATATTTATGACCCGTCGCCTTTGATACTCTTTCTTCTTTTTTAGGACCTTTAAGATATTTAAGTTCCTCAAATTCTGTTCTTCCCTTTTTGTTAACCTTATCCATTTTCAAATAATATGATTCATCTGCAGGACCAAATTTATCATATACTTTTTGAACAACTTCACCTAAAGTCTCTGGATTTTCAGTTACTGGAACTACTTCTTCAGTATAAACTTGTCCATCTATCATCACGCCAGAATTATAGTACTCCTCTTTAAACGTATCAGAAACCTCAATGATATCGACCGGCAATTCAAATTGCCCTCTTTTTTTGTTTTCTTTAGGTGCTTCATGTACATTAAAAATCGGAGCGAAAAATCCCTTATCAGATAATATCTCTAAAGACTTCATTGCAGTTTGAACAGATGCAAAATGAGATTCTCTTAAGTACGCAAAAATAAATACTCTTCGTCTCCTTTGTGAATTTCCATAATCCGCAGCGTTAATAACTCTCCATTCCACTGCATATCCTGCATCTCTAAAGCTCGCCAACATAATAGAAAAGTCACGACCTCTTTGTTTTGCTGGTGACTTCAATAATCTATCTACATTCTCTAACAAAACAAATCTTGGCTTGCGAGAATTAACTATGTTCATTATCTCCCAAAAAAGAACACCTTTTTTCCCTTGTATTCCTTTTTCATTTGATAAAGTACGTGCTACAGAATAGTCTTGGCAAGGAAAACCTCCTACTAATAAATCATGCTCAGGTATTTCCGGCCAAGCTTCAGCTATATCTCTATTTACATGTATTCCTTTATTTTCAAAGCGAGTTGCATAACAATTAAATGCATGTTGTGCTTTAGTTGAGGGTTCCCACTGGTTTCCCCAAAGAACTTCAAAGTTTTCGTTTGCTTCTAGTCCTAATCTAAAACCTCCTACTCCCGCGAAAAGTTCTACTACTTTCACCATAAATACACGAACATCCTTTCGGTATTTTATTTATCTATGCTTCATTATAATAAAAAGTGAGGAAAAGATCAACTATAACATTTCAAGAACCGTACTTTTTTGTATTTCCTTGTTTGACTTGTACCAATTAAGAAAACTGTTCGCACTTTATCAATATTATAAAGGACATAACTCATATTGAATAAATTCAATATAACTGTTATCTAATAATATAAACTGTCTTTTCCCTCTTATAAATTTTACTTATATAAATTTGAAACAGCTTTTTATTATAGCATAACTTTAATATGTATTGTTTAAAATCATACACCGCAGCATTGGATACAGAAAGGAGATTATTATGGACTACACTACAATAGAAGAACTAATGAAAAAAGCACATGAAGCCGAAGGAAAAACATTTGGTGAAATCGATACAACTGACCGACTCGCAAACGCAAAATCAAAAGGTGGGCTAGGGCAAGTAATTGAGGAAAGCTTCTTTGGATATGAAGTAAATTCAAACGCAGAAGCTGACTTTAAACACCTTGGTATTGAACTCAAAGTAACTGCATTTAAACAAAATAAAAACGGTTCATTATCAGCCAAAGAACGGCTAGTCTTAAATATTATCAACTATATGGAAGAAGTTCATACACACTTTGAGACATCAAGCTTTTGGAAAAAAAACGAAAAGCTACTACTAATGTTCTATGAATGGATACCTGGCGTAGACCGTAAAGATTTTCATATTACAAAAAGTCTTCTGTTCACCTATCCTGAAGCTGATTTAGAAATAATTAAACAAGACTGGGAAACCATCGTAAATAAAATTCGTGCCGGCAAAGCACATGAATTATCCGAAGGTGATACAAACTATTTAGGAGCTTGTACAAAAGGTTCTAATAAAAATTCACTGCGCTCACAACCACATTCTGAAATTCCAGCAATGCAAAGAGCTTTTTCATTAAAACCGTCTTATATGACAGCACTAGTTCGTAGATACCTCCTAAACGAAGAACTAGTAAGTTTTACAACCAAAAATGAACTAAAAGGAAAATCTTTAGAAGAAATCCTTTATTCAAAATTTGAAAATTACATGGGCCTAACTGATCAAGAAATCGCTCAAGAATTATCTATCGATTACAAACCTACAACCAAGAACTTTGTTCCGTTACTAGTAAGCTCTTTACTTGGTATTAAAGGAACTCGACTCGATAAAATTGAAGAATTTGCAAAAGCCAATATAGAGTTCAAAACAATTCGTTTAGAACCAAACGGAAAGCCAGAACAAAGCATGTCATTTGAAACGATTGATTTTCATCAATGGACAAATGAATCATGGGAAGAAAGCGAAATTCGAGAACGCTTCTATCAAACCAAATTTTTATTCGTAATTTTTGAATTTAACCAAACAAAAAAAGAAAATCCAAACCGTAAACTCTACTTTAAAGGCATTAAGCTTTGGAACATGCCTGTCCCTACAATAGAAAAAGAAATACGTGAACTATGGGAAGAAGTTAATAAAGTTATAAATGAAGGTATTCAAATTGAATATAAAAAACGTGGTGATAAAGAAGTTGAAGTAAACAACTTACCAAAAATGACTTTCAACGGTGTTACACATATTAGACCAAAAGCCCGCAATGGTGCAGATAAAGTAACTTTACCTGATAGTCAACACATTACAAAGCAGTGTTATTGGTTGAATAATTCTTATATTGCTTCTGTTATTGCCAATAACGTTAACGAGTAATTTAGTTTAATCTACAATCTTTATACCACATAAAAAGCACCTTCTCACTTCAACATGATTAGTACATACAGTGAGAAGGTGTTTTTTCTTTAAGAGATTTACATGTCTTATTGTAAAAGTACTACCTCTCGTCATTTCAAGCCAATTCCCCCTATCAACTCACTATATCCTAAACTACTCTCCTCCAGAAACCCCCTACTCTCCCCACTCCCCTTATAAAAACTCTCCCACCCCCGCTCCCTCAAAATCCCCTTCCAACTATCACTCTCCACCATCCTCTTAATCACACCATCCCAATAAGCAACCTCTTCCTCCGTCATATCTTTCGGGCCCATAATGCCTTTCCAGTGCTGGAATATGACGTTGATTCCTTGTTCTTTCCAAGTTGGGATTTCTGGTAGTCGGTCTAGTCGTTTTGGTGCGGATACGGCTAGTATTTTTATTTTACCGGCTTTGTATTGTTTTTCGGCTTCGGATAGGGTCATGGTTGCGGCGCCTATTTGTTTGTTCGTTAGGGCGTTTATGGTTTTTTCTTTGTTTTCGTAGACGAAGAATTGTAGTTCGGCAGGGTTTATGCCGAATGCTTTGCTTACTTGTACGAAGGATAGGTGATCGTCGTTTCCTAGGCCTGGGGCAACGCCGATTTTGAAGTTGTTCTTGTCTTGTTTTAGTTGTTCCATTAGTTGTTTTGCGTTTTCTATGTTTGAGTCTTTTGATACGACAGCAACTTCCCAATCTGACGCGAGTGTTGCGAGCGGGGTGAAGTCTTTATATGTTAGTTTACTGTGGCCTAGTAAGTTGTTCGTTATGAGTAAGCTTGAGTTAATCGCCAGTACGTGACCGCCTTTTTGTTTCGTATATTTCCATCCGACATCACCGCTGCCACCTACTTTGTTTGTGACTGTGATTGGTTTTGTGAAGATTTTTTCTTCTGTCAGCGTTTTTTGCATCGCTCGTGCCGTTAAGTCCCAACCTGCTCCTTGAACGTTTGGCGCAACGATTTCTACTTTGTCGATGTTCACTGCATTCGTTTGAGATTTTTCCGAGGAACAACCAGCTATTACTCCTGCCATAAGCCATATATATAGTAATAATCGTTTTTTCATAGTCCTCGTCCTATTCGGTATTTTCGTTCTGGTCGTCCGATAATGCCGTATGTGTATTCTACTGTGCATTCGTTTATGGCTACTAAGTATTCTAAATATCTTCTTGCGGTTGTTCTGGAAGCCCCCATTTGTTCTCCCATTTCTTCTATTGTAATGCCCTCTTCAAATCCTTTTATAATTCCTTTCACTTTTTGCAGTGTTAACGGATCCACACCTGTCGGTAAGTTTTTTATGTCTTGTGTTTGCGAAATGCCGAAGAAATTATCGATGAGTGCTTGATTTACTTCACTGTTACTATGTAATAGTTGCTTCTTTCTTTTATAGTCTTCAATTGTGCGAACAAATTTTTCTAACGTGACTGGTTTAATAAGATAGTTACTTACACCATTTCGAATTGCTTTTTCTAACATATAGTTTTCATTCGCCGCTGTTACCATAATGACGTCAACGTTTGGAAAGTCAGCATGAATTTGTGGTAATAAGTCAGTTCCAATTCCATCTGGTAAGTAATTATCTAATAGAAGTAAATCGATTTCTTCCCTTTGTAGTAGTTCTATCGTTTCTTTCGCGTTCAATGCTTTTCCAATCACTTTTACGTCTTTTATTTTTGATAAAAACTCTTCTTGAATTTGCGCGACGCGGAAATCATCTTCTGCAATTGCAACCTTCAACATATGTCCATCCCCCTGTTTGTCATGTACTTTCTTTCAATGTTTTCGGAAGGTAAATTGTAAAAATAGCTCCCCCATTTTTCTCGTTTTGAATTTCAATTGTTCCTTCTAGTAGATCTACCATTTCTTTCACGTTTGCTAGTCCGTAACCACGATCAGTTCCTTTCGTTGAAAATCCTTTTTGAAAAATGGTCGTTATTTTTTCTGCCGGTATCCCTATCCCGCTATCTATCACTTCAAACACAATATCGTGCCCAATATCCGTAACAAAGAAAGAAACATTCTTTTCCTCTCGTTCGCTCACCGCATCAAATGCATTATCGATTATGTTTCCAAGAATCGTAATAAGATGCGACACTTTTATATGTTCTGGTAATGGACGAAGCGCACTATCTCCTTCAATATGAAAATCAATTTTCTTCTCAGACGCTGTTCCGATTTTACCTAATAAAATAGCTTGTACTTTTGCATCGTGAATCTGATGAAATAAAATATGATTTTGGCTTTGATGAATAGTAGATTCTTGCTGGATAAATTCAATTGCTTCTTTGTAATGTCCTAACTGAAGTAATCCTGATAAGACGAAAAGTTTATTTGTAAATTCATGTGTTTGAGCACGTAAGTCCTCGGAATATTTTCTTACCTCAGATATCGTATTCACTAAGTTTTGCAGTTCTGTTTTATCTCTAAAACTGCATACAACGCCTACTGTACTGCTATTTTCGAGTATTGGTGTCATGTTTAAAATGAATACTTTATCTTGAAATGCTATTTCTTGATCGATTTCTAGCACTCTCTCCATATGAAAATCCGGTAAAACTTTTGAAATATGTTGCTGCATATAATCATCATTTACATGTAGCATCTCTTCTGCTGACGTATTCATCATCGTAATAAAACCGTTTTGATCAATGGCGATGATTCCTTCTTTTATAGATAGTAGTATCGCACTTCGTTCCCGGTATAACGCTGCGATTTCATTCGGTTCTAGACCGAGTGTATCTTTACGAATGCTACGTGCTAAAAGAATGCCGCCAACAATTCCAGCTAATAAGACCGCTAAGGAAAAGAGGATAATTTCTTTCGTTCTGCTCAGTATGTTAGATTCAATACCTTTTATTAAAAACTCTACCGTCACAACGCCTACGACTTGATCGTAGTCTCCGTTCTGAACAATAATCGGTGCTTTCGCCATTAAAGCCGGGCCATTTACACCATTTCCTTCGAGCGTATAATAACCACCAAAAGTAAGTGCTTCATAGTTATATGGATTGTTACTCTTTGTACCAATCAACTCCGAATTAGAATGGGAATACATAAACCCATAGCGATCTTCCACAATTACATAATCCGCACCAGCTTGCTCACGAACTTGTTCCGCAATAGATTGAATGGTACTTTTATGGTCGTTATATTGAAAGGCCTCTTTTATAGCTGGCATAAAAGAAAGTGACTTCGCCGTTTGCAGTGCTAATTGCTCCACTTGGCGCTTCGTATCAACGGACTGAATGTACACAAATATTCCTGCTAATAGGAGAACGACAAATAAAATTAATGTAATAATTAAGCTTACTATTTTCGCTTGTAATGATACTTTGCGTGATTTCTTCATACTTCATATCCTTTGATAAAATATTCAAAACTATCAATCTCCTTTTTCTATTATTATGACAAAACTGAAAATGAAGCAACTATTAAAAATATCCATGTACATAAAGTACAAAAAGAATAAAATTGTCATAATATTGAGATTCCAAACAAAGAACAGTACAATTCAAATATAATGAACACGCTTTCATATATACCTTTTATTACTAAGCAAGAGGAGGAATTAGTATGGCTCAAGTAAAATCAAACCGAGTCGCCGGCAATATTTTCAAAGGTTCTGTCGGCAATTTAATTGAATGGTACGACTGGTACGTTTACTCTGCTTTTGCTGTTTATTTTTCAGCAGAGTTCTTTCCTAAAGGTGATCCAACGAGTCAATTACTGAACACAGCAGCTATTTTCGCAGTTGGATTTTTAATGCGCCCTATCGGAAGTTTATTAATGGGACGTTATGCGGATCGGCACGGACGCCGGGCAGCATTAACGCTTTCGATTACGGTTATGGCCGGTGGTTCTTTAATTATCGCCTGTACACCTAGTTACGAAAGTATCGGTATTATGGCACCAATTATTTTAGTTCTTGCTCGTTTACTTCAAGGATTATCACTTGGCGGAGAGTACGGAACTTCCGCAACGTATTTATCTGAAATGGCTAGTAGTGGTCGCCGTGGTTTTTATTCAAGCTTCCAATATGTAACGCTCGTTGCTGGGCAAATGGTTGCGTTAGGTGTTCAAATTGTTCTTCAGCAATTACTAAGCGAACCAGATATGAAAGCTTGGGGATGGCGTATTCCATTCATTATTGGGGCGATGGGCGCAGTAGCTGTATTATGGCTTCGCCGCACGATGGATGAATCAGAGCAATTCTCAAACATAAAATCGCAAAAACGCGAAAGCGCAGGAACCATTAGCGCTCTTATGAAACATCCGAAAGCAGTATTAACAGTAGTCGGCCTAACACTCGGAGGCACTGTTGCATTCTATACGTACACAACATATTTACAAAAGTTCATGGTAAACACAGTCGGCCTTCCGAAAGAAGTTGTAAGCTGGATTAACTTTGTCGCACTACTTATTTTCGTCGTACTTCAACCGATTGCGGGGCTATTATCCGATAAAATTGGACGCCGCCCACTATTAATGGCTTTCGGTATTCTCGGAACGTTACTAACAGCACCGATCTTCTTCTTCATGGAAAAAACGACAGAACCAATCGTAGCATTTTTACTCATGATGGTCGGTCTCATTATCGTTACTGGCTACACATCGATTAACGCAATTGTAAAAGCAGAACTCTTCCCAACTGAAATTCGCGCACTCGGCGTAGGTTTACCATATGCACTAACAGTTGCTATATTCGGCGGAACAGCAGAATTCATCGCATTATGGCTAAAGAGTATCGGAATGGAATCACTATTCTACTTCTACGTAGCTGGATGTATCGCGATCAGCTTTATTACGTATTGGCGTATGGATGAGTCATCGAAAACTTCGCAGATTGAGGCGGAGCTTGGTGGTGGGGATACACTAGCTAATAATAAGTCTAGTTAAAATTATGTATTCTATGTTCTTCGTTTACCTGAACTCGATTTACTTTATCTAAGAAAGCATAATTCATTAATATATAATTTAAAAGCCTTCGGATATTGGTTCTATAAACAAAGATATGGCGATGTTGCAAGAAATCCTTAATCATAATACACCACAAATTACACTTAAATACATTGGTATCAATAAAGAAGAAAAGGATAATATCCTTGATACATTTCTCCTTTAATTTCTTTTTAAAAATATATATCAACCTATTAAAAAGCAAATAAAAGAAGACTAAAAAGCAAATATTAGTCTTCTTTTTTAATTAAAATATTAAAAGCAAAAAAACTTTAATACAAATTCAAACCCATAAATAAAATTTAATTATTTTTCTTACATTATTCTTTTAACATACTTAAAAACTCACTAAAATTATCTGCAACTTCACTAGTTACCGGATTCAACTCTTCTGATTCTTCATGATACCATACCACAACAGATGGTATTTCTTTTTCTCTAAAATCTAAACAAAGAAAATCACCTGCGAATAAAACAGCAAACGGAATAACATTTATCCCTGTTAAATCTTCATCATCCGTTAAACGAGTATCGATATCAGATAATACAACCTCTATATCATACCAACCATTTTCATCATCATCTTCTGGGTCCTCCAACAAACATAAGAAACGTTCAATTAAAAGTTCGTTTTTTTCATGTGAAAAAACATTAGTAATTGGAATAGAGCCATTATATTTTTTCAAAAAATCTATAAAATCATTTGGTAATTTTATCTCACAATATTCCTCAAATGATTCAATTAATTCATCATTTGGTGATTGAAGTTCACTACCATTTTTAATCTTCATTTTAATTCCTCCATTTCTTTACCTACCTTTAGATCTATAAGACCAATGTCCTTCACTCCGCCCACCTTTATGAAATATGCTATTATGTATTCCAAATGGTACTAATTCCATTTTACCTGGAATCTCAGAATGATGCCAGGTAGTACCAGGTGGACGTCCACCTGGTATTCTATCATCTAACCATTTAAATTGTTGTTTGTCACTTGCCAACCACATTTCCTCTGGTAACTCATCCGATTTAATAATTAAACCAGCTTTCTTAAAATCAGGATATTGTGTACCTAATTTCATAGGAACATCAGGTATTAAACCTTTCTCAATAGCAACCTGCTTAATAATAGCTTTTTGGGGAGCTGTTAATTTTTCTCCACCACTAATCTTCCTCCATTTCCAAGGACTATTAGAATTTACGGCTGCAGCATAATTATCTAGATGTTTCTCAATAATATCCGCATGTTTATTTTTTAACTTTTCAAGATTTGTTTCAGTTTTATTATTTAGTCCTTTACTTTTTACACTACTTGATTTAACAAAGTAATCTTTAATTGTAGGTATTTCAATTCTCATAGAGCCCATACCTGCAAGAGCAAAACGATCTCCCAATTGTAAATTACTTGTAATATGTGAAATAGCTTGCGGAATCTTATTTTTTGCTAGTTTGGTCACTTTACCCGCTTGCCCTAATTTACTTGCTTTACTTAATCCTTTATCACCAATAAGTCCTAATCCAACTTGTGTTAAAGCATAACTTCCCCATCTAGCACGACTTTCAGCATCTCCATTTATTACATCATTAATAAATGAATCTGACAATACATTATACATGGTACTAAGGGTATCAATAGGGTGCAAAGCAGCGTTCCCCATGTTTTCCCACGTTTCCCAATCTCCTAAAGCTTTTATTCCGTCTATTGTATCGCTAACTGCTTGTCCCGTACCATCTACAATACC
>NZ_JAEHBO010000118.1:0-10462 GCF_016483575.1 Bacillus cereus group sp. N12 | reverse complement strand
CATATATACCATCGTATGGGATGCCCCAATTTTTTGAACACCGATATACCACATTACTAAACCAAATACTGTTACAAAGAAAATAGAATATAGTAAAGCAAATAGTGTCATCCCTTTTGTAATGTGAAACGGCATGACAAATACATGTGGACCACTTAATAATAAAAGCGGAATTGCTCCAACTAATGCCGACCATGCAGTAACACGTAGTGCTGAATATTTTTTAATTAATGGCCCTGCTAAAACAGGATAAAGCCCCCAGCATATTGATGTAATCATTCCAATTCCATTCCCGTAAAAAGAACTAGCGAGTGAATGCCCCGCTACTAAAACTAATGCTGCACCCACAAAGGCAATCATAGAACCAATTAACTTCCGAGAAGAAAACTTTTCTTGTTTCAAAAAAACCGCAAATAAAGTTGTAAAAATAGGTGAAATAGAAATGAGTAAAGAGGCATTTGTAGCGGATGTATATTTAACAGTTTCCATAAATAACGTTTGATATAGTACAATACCTACAAAACTAACAACGATTAATCTTGGTATATCTTTTCGCTCCACATAAAGCGACTTTTCAATAAAGAATGTAAGCAATAACAGTAACGGTGCCGCCGCCATCATCCGAATAGCAGTAAACTCAATTGCTGTAAATTCTACAAGCCCATATTTTGCAATGGTATAGTTAATACCCCAAATCATAACGACACTTAAAATTAATAACTCAATTCCCCATCTTCTCATGCGTATCCCCTCCGCAAAGAAAATTATACAGAAAATTCAATCATGTGTACATTTCATTATGTGAAAAAATCTTTTTATTGTATCAAGAGCTTTACTTTGACACATGAAATTATATCGGCGATTTTTTAAGTATATCGACTTATCAACAAAAAACGGCAATAATAACACCTTATGCAATAAAAAAGACGATTCCAAAAACATATTGGAACCGTCTTTTCTTTATTATACTCGAACATGTAACTTCATATTTGGATTATAAAACTGGCTCGGGCTTTTCAACTGAAGAGTTCCTCCACCTTCATGCCAATCAACCGTTAACTTATCATCCATAAATACAAGCTTTGTACGATCGGCGATAAAGCTAAGTGTACTTGATTCAATATCTACATCACGCTCATCTTTTTCAGCTACAGCTACTAAATCAATGATTCCGCTCATAACACAACCGCAACCTTCATTATCGTAAAATAATTTTATATATTTCGCTTCATTTGGAATCGTATCCATAATTTTTTTATATGCTGCTTCTGTTACAGTAACGTACATCTGTTAATGTTCATCCTCTCTTCTCATATCATTCATATATTGTACCACTATTTTTCTAAAACTTTGTATACAGAAAATTAAGACTAATATACAATGTATGTGATAAAGGAGGTTCTATCACTGATGTCTCAACTAAAGCGATATCCTATTTTATTAGGCCTATTAGGTAGCTTTTTTATTTCTAGCGGAATGATATTACAACATATACTTCCCTATTCTCCTTCTATTGGTTGGATTCTAGGTTTTATTTGTTTCCTATCCGCTTCTTATTTTGCCATGAACAATAAAAATAACTAATAGAGTAAGAATTAGTTTAAGGAGGATAACACAACATGCCAGCTTTAAAAGAAATAGAACAATCACTCAATCATATATTCCAAATCGAAAAATACGGTAAAGACATTGCCTTTAGTCGCTTTATCCCTGCTGTATATGATTCTATCCAATTTCCATGGCAACAATTTTTTGAAGCAACTTTTGTAGAGCTATTTAACGGTCTTATGATACGAGGGGCTGAAAATGTAAACAAAGTATTTTTAGCTGTATTCCCTACAGATGACGTTCTTGAAGCCTTCATTTCACAATCGACACCCGGTGATTTACTCTTTATGCATCATCCACTTGTAATGGAGTGCGGTGATCCGCTTGGAAAATCAGGCCGTGGTTTTATTCCCATTCCAGAAAAATATTTGCAGGCGATAAAAGAAAAACAACTTTCTATATATACATGTCACGGACCAATGGATTTTCATCAAACGTATGGAACAAGCATTTCAATCGCAAAAGCACTCCAAGCCAGTGTAATTGACGGATTTGCTTACGGTGGTCCAGAAAGCGAGCCAGTCGGTCTCATTTGTGAAATAGATGAAACATCAACAGAAGCACTCCAAAAACGTCTAAAAAAACTCTTCCACATTCCTTACACAGACTTCGAAGGTAAACAACACGATTCCATTAAAAAAATTGCAATTATCGCTGGATGTGGCGATGTCGTATCTTTAATGAACGAAGCAGAAGAAAAAGGTGCTGAAGCATATATTGCAGGAGAAATCCATTGCCATATCGACAATGATTACGGTAGACATAAATACTCGCTCATTATGGATTACGTAAAAACAACGAATATGTCACTCATCGGTGTGTCGCACTCTGCCTCTGAATATTTAGTGAAAGAGACATTGATATATGATTGGTTTAAAGAGAACTTTCGTTTGGATATTACTTTAATTCCGCAGGAGAAATGGTGGTTATAAAAGGACGCTTTAATTAGTGAAGATGGGTACACACACCAATTGATTTTTTACAGAATAAAAAAGGAGATCGCTCTCAAGTAAGTAATCTCCCTTTTTCGAATATTTTATCATTACATCGGCAACATTACCTTTACCGTCGTTCCAACTCCAACTTCACTTTCAAAGCTCATTTTACCGTTGTGGTCTTTAATAATTTTTTCTGTAACTACTAACCCTAAACCTGTGCCCGTTTCTTTCGTTGTGTAAAAAGCTTCATTTAACTTTGGAATTTTATCTTTTGGAATGCCGCACCCCTCATCTTTCACCTGAACGACGATTCCATCTTCTACGGTAACTTTAATCGTAATCGTTCCACCAACTGACATTGCTTCAATCCCATTTTTGATTAAATTAAAAAATACTTGTTTTAATCGTTTTTCGTCGCATGTAATTGACGGTATGTCTTTACTGTAAATACCTTGTATGTGCACCCCTTGTTCTAAAGCAGGCTTACCCATAACCCGAATAACATAAGCGATAATTTCTTGTATGTTATGAGTTTCTGATTCTAGCGATTTAGATTTCTCAAACCCACTAAGTTCTGTAGTAATTGTATGAATTCGTTCTACCTCTTGCTTCATAATATCGCTATAAATCTTATCCTCGGGATGCTTGTTCGCTTGTTTATTCACAAGTTTTTTTAAAGTTGCTAAAGGTCTTCTAATCTTATAGCCAATAACTGTTGCCATTTTTCCAACAGTTGCTAGCTTTTCTGTTTGTTTTATTTCTTTATCCATCATCTCAATCGTACGAATGTAAGACTGGAATCTCAAAAATATAATCCAACATATAATGGAGAATACGCTACATAATGCCATTGGGATTAAAACGAGAGAAGATTGAATAATGATTCCAATAAGAGCGTACCTTCCAACAATTATCCCTATAACTAACCAAAAATATTTTTTACTCACGAAGATTGGTGCAAATAAAATGAAAAATCCTTCTACTATATTTCCACCATCAAACTCAGCATCACTACCAGAATAAATCATAATATTATGGATAAAATCTAATATATTATAGCCAATTAAAATGATATACTTTACCGCAAATGGATTCTTCCATTTCATAAAATATATGCCGATGCAAAACAATATCACCATCCAAAAATAGAGCCATAAACCTAAACCATCTTCGAATTTTCCTACTCCTTCTTGTTCTCCCCCTATTAAAGGTACGATAAATTCATAGGCAAGATCATATACAAAAAATATAATAAAAAATAAGCTTAAAAATACTTTAAGTGCCTTTATTTCTTCATTTTTAAATATATAGCCTTTATTCATATGGTAACTCCTAGCTTTTCTTTCACTTGGATTTCATAATTTCCAAACTTCATTGGAAGAATGATGTCTATTCTTGTTCCAATATCTCTTTCACTTACAATGCATAATTCACCAAGATGCTCGGCAACAATTCGATCCGCTACCGTAAGTCCTAGACCAATTTTATCTTGTTTCGTTGTATAAAAAGCCTCTGTCACACGGGCTAAATTTTCCTTCTTAATACCGTAACCACTATCGATTATACTTATCATCACATAATCTTTCCCTTTATTTTCTAATCGCAAATCTAAAATGCCACCTTGCTCCATTGCCTCCAGAGCATTATTTATGACATATAAAAAAACCCCTCTTATTTTTCGTTCATCACATTCAACTTCCACTGTTTTTTCTTCCACATTAGAAATAAGTTGAACATTTAATTCATTCATTTTTTCGCGAAGAGTTTTTACTGCTTGTAATACAATTTTTCCTACATCATGTTTCTCATAAATAGAAGGTTTACATGTAGCAACTTCCATTAACTCGCTTATCATATTATTCATATTTTCTATTTCAAAGATCATTCGTTTATAAATAGGATCATCTTCATGCTTCTCTCGCTGTAATTGTGTAAATCCTTTTAACGAAGCAAGTGGATTTTTAATTTCATGCCCGACTGTCGCTGCCATTTTTCCGATCACTGCTAATTTTTGTGATTCACTAGCAATCTTAATACTTTCCTTTACAGCTGAAAGATATTGTAAAAATCGATTTAAAATGATGTATGCAGCTATTAATAAAAGTGTATACATAATAAGAAACATAAACGCTTTTACTTCCTCTAATACAAATAAATAAATCACATATTTCCCTATAATCGTAGCAAGTAAAAACACAAAATACTTTTTATTTAAAAATATAGGTACAAAGAAAATGAGAATAATTTCTATTATATTTACCCCATCAAATACCGCCTTATTATAAAGAATATACGAAAGTATATTCGCCATTTCTATCCCTATGTATGCAAATAAACATGTATATTTAACAAGGTTTGCTTTCTCTTTTTTTATTAAATATATATTCACGCCGAGTATTGCTGTTCCACAAATAACTTGCCATAGTATGTTATGTCCCTTATCCGTTAGTGATTTATTTTCTAATACGATTGCATAGAAAATTTGATATGCAGTAACAGTAACAAATAGCACCCATAAGAAAATTTTTGCATTCCTTTCTTCTTCTTTATATGATAGAAAACTTTCTTTCACTTTAACACCCCTTCAAAATAATATCTCGAAGAATACCATTTATTATAATAAATGATTTTCATAGACAAACAAAGATAAATCGAACATTTGAGGAAAATCATACCAACAGTGTAATATCTTCAGACTATATGCAAGCATAAAAACTACAATCAATAATACGTATATTATTGGAGGTGTTTTATATGGACGGCAAAAAAATAAAAAGACAGCACAGCTCCAATCCTTTACACGCGAAAATGAAGGAAAGGAGATGACAACAAATACAGGTGTTAAAATTTCAAATGATGAAAACTCTTTAACTGCCAGTGATCGTGGCCCTACCCTTCTGGAAGATTTTCTTATGCGAGAAAAACTTTCTCATTTTGATCGTGAACGAATTCCTGAAAGAGTCGTTCATGCACGAGGATTCGGAGCACACGGCATTTTTGAGTTATATGAATCTTTAGAAGAGCTAACAATGGCACACTTTCTACAAAACCCTTCAAAAACAACACCACTTTTCGTTCGTTTTTCTGAAATAGCGGGATCAAAAGGAGCCAATGAAACGAATCGAGATGTTAGAGGATTCGCTGTTAAATTTTATACAGAAGAAGGGAATTTCGACTTAGTAGGAAATAACATACCAATTTTCTTCATTCAAGATGGTATTAAATTTCCTGATCTTATTCACGCCCTTAAACCAGAGCCACATAATGAAATTCCACAGGGCCAAACAGCACATGATACTTTTTGGGACTTCATCGCCAATAATCAAGAATCAGCTGCAATGATGATGTGGATTATGTCCGACCGTACAATTCCAAGAAGTTTTCGAATGATGCAAGGATTTGGCGTTCATACATTTCGTTTCGTTAATAAAAATGGAAAGTCGCGATTCGTAAAATTCCACTGGAAGCCAAAGCTCGGCGTTCATTCGTTAATTTGGGATAGAGCATACTAACACATATAAGGGGGATACTTCATGTTTGTTACGGTCGAGAAAGATGTTCATATTTTTGTGCAAGACGTTAATCCCGGTCCCGGTAGTAAAACTGTTTTTTTCGTCCATGGCTGGCCTTTAAATCATCAAATGTATCAATATCAACTCAATGTTTTACCGGAGCACGGCTTTCGCTGCATCGCCATGGATATACGCGGAAATGGGCAATCTGATAAGCCATGGACTGGTTACACGTATGACCGATTAGCTGATGATATTGCAATTGTTCTGGAAGCACTCCAAGTAGAAAATGCTACGTTAGTCGGTTTTTCAGTCGGCGGTGCTCTTTCTATTCGCTATATGTCTCGCTACAATGGGCGTCGTATTTCTAAGCTCGCATTAATTGATGCCGTCTCTCCTTCTTTCGTGAAAAATCAAGAGTCCCCTTACGGTGTACCAAAAGAACAAGCAGATACCCTCATTCATCAAATGTATGTAAATTTACCAAAATTTTTAAGTGATGTATCTTTATCATTTTTCAATAGAAACTTAGGAGCTGCAACCCTTGAATGGTTTTCTTATCTCGGTATGCAGTCCGCTTCCTATGCTCTCATCAAAATTTTGCAAGCAGCTGCAAACGAAGACGTAACGAAAGACTTAAGTAAAATTAACGTTCCAACAAAAATATTCCACGGCGTTCACGACCAACTGATCCCATACAAAAGTGCTGAACTCACGCAAAAACGGATTAAAAATGCTCAACTACATGCTCTTACAAATAGTGGTCACGGCTCTCCAATCGACCAAGCAGATGAATTAAATGCAGAACTTATAAAATTTTTAAATTCATAGTTTCCTTACAGCAAATTCTTTTTTATTAACTATCTTTTTTGTTTATCCAATTAAACCGGCCCATTCGTAAGTAAGAATAACTACGATACGAATGATACATTTTGTTATCTTCTCATCTCCTTTTTTAATTTATCCCATCGAATATCATTACAACTTATTTTTCCGTTAATATAATTTATTTTTCAAAGAAAGTGAAAGTATATGCCCTATAGGTTATTTGTTGAAGTGAATGAAGTTTTTACAAATGAAATTCACACATTTCTCACAAATCAATCAATAAAACGATTACATTTTTGTTTATACTAAATGTACAAGTAATACTCCCTAAACCCAGCTTGTCTGGTTACCCCGTTAAATACTATGAAAAAAGGACTTGTATCCTATACAAGTCCTTTTTTGTTTCCCCTATTTAAAGAGTATATCTTTACTATACTGCTTTCCAGCAAGTAAATCATATTGAATCATTTTATATTGCTCTAACATTTCTTTTTGTTTCTTTGTTAAGTCTTTAATCTCTTCGCCATTTTTATCAACTTTTAATTCATCTCTAAGCACTGGGATTTCTTTATATAATCCCGATAAAAATTGATAAAATGGTGATTTATTTAATCCTGCGTAATCAAAAACAAGATTTGAGAAATACATTGGACTTACTAAACCTAAGTTGTCATTTGGTATATCAAAATTTGCATACATTAACAATGGTGTTTCTGCCATTGATAATCTTTCACTTACAGTTTCTTCATTCTCTATATATCCAGCCTCTTTATAAATAGCCTTATTTGTCCCTAGTACTGGTAAATGATCTCCAAAAAAGACTAATAAAGTAGGTCTTTCTAATTCATTAAGCTGGTCTATTAAATATTTTAAAGCTTCATCGGAGCGCCTTACACCTTCCGTATATATTTCTAATTCTGCCTTCGATGCATCTTCTGTTAATCCATTAACTTCTATTTGATTTTCTTCAAATCGTCCCGGATTATACGGAAAATGATTTTGCATCGTTACTGCATGAATAAATGTAGGCTGTTTTCTCTTATTCAATTCATCTATTATTTCTTTACTCATAGACAAATCACTAACATTGTCCCCAGCTAATTCTTTATGCTTCATCGTATCTTCTGCATTAAAGTTATCAAATCCAAATACATTATATACAGTATCTCGTTTGTAAAATGAGCGATCAAAAGCATGAATTGCACTTGCATAGTATCCTTGTTTTTTCAATTCACTTGCAATAGATGGGATTTCTTTCTGACCTGTAACAGCTTGTTGATAAGGTATAGAACCGGGCATTAACAAACTCATTGAATAACTCGTTAGCGCTTCAAATTCGGTATTCGCTGTATTCCCCCCAAATGTAGGAGCTATTGTTTGTCCACCTGGAAAATTCTCAATATAATGATGTAGATTCGGGACTGGATCTTCGCTAAATGAAAGATTCGTTAGTTTTGTAGGGTCCCAAAAAGCCTCGCTCATCAGAAATATAATATTCGGTTTCTCAGCTTTTTTTTGTTCACTCACATTAACACCATATTGTTTCTTTATGTCATTCGCAATTTGAAGCATATTTTCCTTTGAATATTTTTCTGGTTCCTGAATAACTGTCGTATCTAAGTTACTTAAAAATCCTAAAACCAAGCCATTTTGACCATAGTTCATATTTTGATTCCATAAAGGGAAATATACCCCACCCTTTACAAATAACTTATTCACAAATGTATTAGGGTAATTACTAAACGCATATACCATAAACAGAGATGTACATATTAAAACAATTCGCATACCGATATGGATTTTTATAGATTTAATATGCTTTCGAATAGTAAAAACAACAAATGCAAATACAACTATACTAATGATTCCTATTAATATATTTTTCAAACTAAAATAATCCATAACCATTGGTATAACTGACTGCATATGCCCTATTTGTGTAAAGTCAGATGGATATAGCGGCTCTCCTCTGAACATACTCTTGAAGTAATTAACAATCCCTAAAATAATAAAAGAACAACTAGTTAACATTACACTTAGTAAAATTTTCCCAATCGAATTGTAAACTAAAATATACACCATATAAATGAGTAAAACGCTGAATAGGCACTGTGTATACTGCAAATAAATCCAGTTATTCACAAGCAAAAAATTCATATATTCTTGTATTAATATATAAATAAAAACTATTAAATGAGCTATTGGCAGCAATAAAATATGAACTCTTATAGCTGGTCTAAGTTTATTGATTATCCCTTTATTCAAATAATCAATAAAAAATAGTATGCTCCATAAAATTATAGTAATTATACTTAACGTGATTCCTTCATTAAAAAATAACTTCGTCTTCTCTAATTCGAAATAGCCTAATGTAATAACAAACAACGTTTCTAAAAAAACAGTCCATATTCCGCTAATAATGAAAGAAAGTAATGGGCTCTTTCTTTCTTGCTGAACAGAAAAATTATAACGAAATTCATTTCTTCTTTGTTGCTGAACTACAAAATCCAAACTCAACTTATTTCCCTCTTTTCTCTTCTTGTTTTCTTCTCTCTATTTCACCCCGCATCAGTAAAAAACATTATACTTATGATCTTTATATCTATTTTTATTATATATATATAACCTTAAATACCCCTTAAAAAATAACATTTTTTCGTACTTTTTACAACAAAATAGATTCTCAAAAGTACAAAAATACTGCATATACAAACTATATTACAAAAGGATTCCACCTTTAAAAAAGTTAAAATTTACCGTTATTTTAGGAGATATAATCTATTTATTATGCAAATTAAAATACGAAGCAAAACCTGATCAAACTTGCAGGTTTTGCTTCGTATTTTGATTTCTATTGCTTATTCCTTACAAACTAAGAGGACAGATCATGATGCCTTTAAGAACGTGTTGAAACATCTACTATAAAAGAGAAACTATCCACATTCTCCATATAATACATACGATTACTATAAATACAAAATCAAAAAAATCTAGTCTCGGACCCTTTTCCATATGCATATGTAGCCACATATGAACCCATTTCATTTTTTATACTTATGAATATTTTTCTGTGTAAATTGATAAATGAGCAGTTGCATGATGTAAAAACCGACTACAAAAATGAATACTAAAATGAGAAATCCAATCACGAAATTCCTTCCTATTTTTGTAGCGCTTTTTCGACGATATGGTTCTTCAAAACCCACTCCTCAAACTGAGCACTTCCAAATTCCCAGCTTAAATCACGAGCATGTACAGAAAAAACGTAATGACCAGCATGTTCGTCCATAAACCTTCCTAACTCTACATCCTCTTTCTGAATACCGTATACTCTAAAATTAAAATACACATCCCATACGTCTTCATTCTTCCTCTTATAAGCAATCGATTCCATATCACATTCTGTTCCGAAATAATCAAGATGTAAATGTACGCTATCATCATATTCGTACTTCATTTTATCACCCCTTATATTTGTACTTCTTTATCACTCAAAAAATTCCTGCTATCTATACTCACATATGGGCACTTACCTACATATCATGCTTGTAGAGTGACTTCTAGGAGGTGTTATAT
>NZ_JAEHBO010000117.1:0-10618 GCF_016483575.1 Bacillus cereus group sp. N12 | reverse complement strand
CGGAAGTAGTTCAGTGGTAGAATACAACCTTGCCAAGGTTGGGGTCGCGGGTTCGAATCCCGTCTTCCGCTCCAATTTTCAATATGACATGCCGGGGTGGCGGAACAGGCAGACGCACAGGACTTAAAATCCTGCGGTGGGTGACCACCGTGCGGGTTCGACCCCCGCCCTCGGCACCATATGCGCCCGTAGCTCAATTGGATAGAGCGTTTGACTACGGATCAAGAGGTTAGGGGTTCGACTCCTCTCGGGCGCGCTTTTATTCGGGAAGTGGCTCAGCTTGGTAGAGCACCTGGTTTGGGACCAGGGGGTCGCAGGTTCAAATCCTGTCTTCCCGATTTTCCCAAAAACATGGGGCCTTAGCTCAGCTGGGAGAGCGCCTGCCTTGCACGCAGGAGGTCAGCGGTTCGATCCCGCTAGGCTCCACTTTATTTATTATATGTCTCGGAGGTATACCCAAGTTCGGCTGAAGGGATCGGTCTTGAAAACCGACAGGCGGTGAGAATCGCGCGGGGGTTCGAATCCCTCTACCTCCTCCATTTTTTTTTGAAATGGTTTAGCTACATATAATAATAAAATATTTTTTCCTTCATGGAGGTATACCCAAGTTCGGCTGAAGGGATCGGTCTTGAAAACCGACAGGCGGCGAGAGTCGCGCGGGGGTTCGAATCCCTCTACCTCCTCCATTTTTTAAAACATTATATTATCGCGGGGTGGAGCAGCACGGTAGCTCGTCGGGCTCATAACCCGAAGGTCGCAGGTTCAAATCCTGTCCCCGCAACCAAATGGTCCCGTGGTGTAGTGGTTAACATGCCTGCCTGTCACGCAGGAGATCGCCGGTTCGACCCCGGTCGGGACCGCCATTTATGTTGGCTCGGTAGCTCAGTCGGTAGAGCAGAGGACTGAAAATCCTCGTGTCGGCGGTTCGATTCCGTCCCGAGCCACCATTTTTTTTATGCCGGCTTAGCTCAATTGGTAGAGCAACTGACTTGTAATCAGTAGGTTGGGGGTTCAAGTCCTCTAGCCGGCATCATTTAGGGGCATAGTTTAAAGGTAGAACTGAGGTCTCCAAAACCTCCAGTGTGGGTTCGATTCCTACTGCCCCTGTAAAGTATATGGGCCTATAGCTCAGCTGGTTAGAGCGCACGCCTGATAAGCGTGAGGTCGATGGTTCGAGTCCATTTAGGCCCACCATATATTTATTCCGCAGTAGCTCAGTGGTAGAGCTATCGGCTGTTAACCGATCGGTCGTAGGTTCGAGTCCTACCTGCGGAGCCATGGCCCGTTGGTCAAGTGGTTAAGACACCGCCCTTTCACGGCGGTAACACGGGTTCGAATCCCGTACGGGTCATAAAGAAAGAGTCAGCAATATGCTGGCTCTTTTTTATTGTGTATAATCCTCTTTTTTATCATCTTATTTTCCTCAAATAAATAAAGGGATTTAGGAAAAACTATGGTATGTATTAAAAGGAGGAGATAAAAAATGACGCAAGTTAGAGACTTTATGAGTACTCATATTGTACATTGTACACCGTTAGATAATGTATATGAGGCTGCTGTAAAAATGAAGGAAGAATCAGTTGGATTGATTCCTGTTCTTGAAAATGAACAAGTCGTTGGGCTTGTTACTGATCGAGATTTAGTTGTTCGAGGGATTGCTGAAAAACATCCTGGGTCTAATAAAATTACAAATGTAATGACGACAAACATTGTTTCGGTTTCTCCAGATGATTCTATTGAAAAAGCTACAGAATTAATGGCACAGTATCAAATTAGACGATTGCCAGTAGTTGAGGACGGTCAACTTGTCGGGATGCTAGCATTAGGTGATTTAGCTATAAGAGAAGCGGCAGATGATCAAGCTGGGTTCGCTTTAAGTGAAATCTCGGAACGTACGGAATAAAGTTAAACTTTTAATTAGTGAAAGTGTTATTGTCCGCAAATAGTGGGATAAATGATGGATAAAAATCAGATACATTATTCTAGTATATGTGGATTAAACTAATATATTAGCGTGATGTATCTGAGACATTATATAATAAGTACATAGTTCAGGTTTTCGACAGTTTATTTAAATTTTTCATTCCTAATTTTAAATAAGAGAAAAAGTGATATACTGATAGATATAAGTATTATGATAGGTTTTGAATATAACAATATTTATTTTTAGTGTTGTAATAATGAATTAATATTTCCTACGTAGATAAAGTGAAACTTTAATTATTGGGGGTTTTGTCCATCCTCCAATGATTATTCGTTGAACCAATCGGGCTTTTACCGGCAGTTTTATTTCCCACCTAACTTCCTCGTATTCACTGGATTTTGAGGTGGGCGTCTTACTGCCCGGCAAATAGCGGGATAAAAAGGGAAGGGGAATTATATGAGGGCTGTACAGGGCGATCCAAATTGGAATTTGGTTACAGATACATATATAGAACCAAATAATTTTGCTGAATTATTATCTTTACTTGTACCTTGCCACCCAAAAGGTGAAGGAAAAGAGCGAACTATATTAGCATGGAAAGAAAAAGAATTTTATAAAGAAGAAAATTTAGCAGCAGTTATCGTTTATGGAATGAATAGAGTAAAGAATTTACCACAGTTTCATAAAGATGAAATTCCAACCTTAGTACGTATTCTTCGTTTATGTCAAGAGATTGGTTGGTATGAAGAGGCAAATACTTTTATGGTAACACAAGGGCTAGCTGAATTTGTCCAAACTTCATTGGAATATGAAACATGGGATCTTTTGACACAAGCAGTTGCTTTAAACTATTTAGTTATTAAATATCGTGTCGGGGAATTAACAGATGGGGATGTAGAAATTTGGGATAGAGTTAAATTTAATGAGAAATGTATAACAAATTGTAAACATCTATTATCTCAAAAAGAAATATTAGAGTTTACATTCTTCTATATGTGTAAGAGGGCTAAAGCACAGTCAAAAGAGCAGCTGAATAGTGATATGATGAGTCTAGCGATGTATTGTAATACTTTTGTGTATGATTTATATACACATGACTTATTACGAAAGTATCGTAAGTGTACAGATTTTCTATCATATTATGGACCTAGTCAAGTAGTTTTAGCTTGTCAAAGAGCTGTACTTTCTCAAATTTCAGATCGATTAGACCCACTAAAGACAACTCATGTAGATGATTATTTATATGTGATGAAAGAAATGATGGAACATATGACAATAGGGATAATGGATCGATATAACCATTTTATCGGAAAGTTATTATCATACGTGCCATTTTTCGAAATGATTCAAGTTCCACAGCATGCATATTATTGTGAAGAATTACTGTATATTTGTAAGGGCATTGAATATAAAGAGGAAATACTACGCAATTATATATTTATACAATTACATGATTGTTTACCGTCATTCTTTAAACTATTTCTTAAAAATAAGCGTTATGCGACGATTCATGATATTCTTTTCTATTGGTGTGACGATGAACAAAGAATGGGTTTAGAGAAAAAATATAATCTTAGTTTTATTTATGAAAAATATGCTTGTGGCTAAACAGTATTTTACATATGAAAAATTAATATAAATTAAAAAGGATCTCAATGTTATGTGAGATCCTTTTTTGTTAGTAAAACAAGGAGAAAGTGATTAAGATGAGAAATAACATTCCATATAGGAGAAGTTGTGCAGTATAACTTCCTTGTATACCAAAAAAAGTATTTAGTTTTTCGTATAAATTTAATATATATTTCATTGTGTTATCTTTGAAAGATTGGTACACAGTGTCTCCTCTTTCTAAGCTTCTTGTTCATGTTTTTTATTATTAGGGACATTAATGTATCTAGCTATGAATAATAAAACAGCCATAAAGAATACGGGAATTATAGTAGATAAATAAAAGCCATTACTAATAACATTTGTTATAAGGGCACTTAATAGAAAAATAGCATTATAAACATGGGCAACTTTTTGCTTTAGTCGCACTTGAAATGACTCCATCATAATTTCTAGAGCAACAAAAGCAATGATAATAGATAAAAATACAGTGTTTGTATTGTAAATTATTAAACAACAGATTAAACCTAAAAAGGCTAAGTATTCAATGAAGAGAGGTATATTGCGTGGCATACAATTTACCTAACTAAATACGGCAGTGGATTTACTGCATTTGTTTTTTCAAAATTCCATTCTCCATTATGTAATTCAAAATGGAGGTGTTGTCCGTATGAATGACCTGTGTTACCCATATGACCTAGTAATTGTCCAGTTTGTATTTGATCACCAGCTTGTACAGTGCGATCTTTCATATGAGCATAAACTGTTGTATATAATTTCCCGTTTATTTGATGGGCGATGAACACTACATTGCCATAACTAGCTGAATAATATGATTTAATAACTTTACCTGCAGCGGCAGCTTGAATGGAGACGTTACCTTGTGCTGCAATATCTATTCCATAATGCATTTGTTCCCAGCGTATATCAAAGGTTGAGCTGATTTTTCCTTGAGTAGGGAATTTGAAAACTGCTGGAATAGCTGAAGATTGAGCTGTTTGAGCTTGTGATTGCTGTTGATTTTGTACCACATAGTGTTTGGCCACATACCCGTATCCTGTGCCAAAACGAATTTTATACCAAGTTCCTACTGTTTCTACTACTTGTACCTGTGTACCGTTTTGTAAAGAACCAAGTAGAGTGCCATTTGTGCTAGCATTGCTACGTACATTTAATTTAGGTGTTGCAACAGTATATTTCGTATCATTTTGAACTGTGATTCCTTTTACTAAGGGCTGCGAACCATTAGATACGAATGCTTTTTGTACATAACCTGTTTGACCGTTATGTGAAATTTTATACCATTCGCCTTGTTCTCCTTGAATAGTCACGAACTTACCATTTGGTAATACATCTAAAATGGAAGATTCTAAATTAGGTTCAGAGCGAACGTTCAATGCATTAGCATTGACGATGTATTGATTAGTAGATTGAAGTTTGTTTTTTTGCAGAATAGCATCTTTTTGTACATAGCCTACTTTATTATTAACAGATACTTTATACCAATCCTTCGTTGTTTTAAGTATGTTAACTTTCGTATTAAAGCGAATTGTATCAAGGGATATGCTATTTGTATTATCTTCTTTATGTAAGGCTACTTGATCGACTTTGACATATCCAGTTTTGACATTAGATAATTGTTCAGCGTTTGCTTTTTGTACATTTGTTTCGCCCATAGAAGGAAGTAATGAGGCGATTGCGACAGTAGTTGCTGTTAGAGCTGTAGCTTTCATATTCATATAATAGAGACCTCCTCTAGTTGTATAGTTAGTTGTAATTTTATTATAGTATAAAGATATAATATAGTGGGTGTATTCACATAAATGTAATATGAAATCAATATAAAAATAAATTTTTTCAGGATAATGATTCCTTTTTATAGAATTAATTGGGATTTTATTTTACGAAATAGAATAATAAGTATTATATAACTCTGTAATTTTGTTGACAATTGAGAAAATTAAAATAGTTGATGATGTCTTATTAGGGTGTTATACTGACAGTGATAATTTTATAGTTTGCTAGGAGAGCTGGTGTTGCCAGCTGAGAGTAAGACCTTAAGTCTTTGATCCTTTTCATTACCTGATCTAGATTATGCTAGCGTAGGGAAGCAATTCGGACACTAATGATGAGTCCCCGTTTCTTTGCGTATAGAAACGGGGCTTTTTTATTTGAAAATTTTATATTGAAACCACTAGGGGTGCTTTTCGTGCTGAGAGAGGAATAATCCTTAACCCTTACAACACCTGATCTAGGTAATACTAGCGAAGGGAAGTGGAACAACGAATAAGCTATAATTTTATTTGTTGTAACCACTTCTGATTATAGAAGTGGTTTTTTATTTAGATACATATATTGAAGGGGGAAATAGAAATGAAATTTTGTAATAGATTGTTAGAAACTGTACAACCAGTTTGGGAGATGAGTCATAATCATCCATTTGTAGTAGGGATGGGGGATGGCACGTTAGAAAAAGATAAGTTTCAGTATTACATTATTCAAGATTATTTATATTTGTTAGATTATGCAAAGCTATATGCCATCGGTGTTGTAAAGGCAACGAATCCACAAGTAATGGGAAAATTTGCTGAACAAATTGATGGAATATTAAATGGAGAAATGACGATCCATAAACAGTATGCAAAAAGGCTTGGAATTTCTATAGAGGAGATAGAATCAGCAAAACCATCTGCTAAAAATTTAGCTTATACAAATTACATGATGTCTGTATCTCAAAATGGCACACTTGCGGAATTAATAGCAGCACTTCTTCCATGTATGTGGAGTTATTGGGAAATTGGAAAGCGTTTAAATGATATTCCTGGAGCGAGAGATCATGAGTTCTTTGGTGAGTGGATTCAAGGATATAGTTCTGAAGAATACGGTAACCTTTGTATTTGGTTAATAGATTTATTAGATGAAATGGCAATTGGAAAGTCAGAGCGAGAGCTAGAAAGATTAGAGGAGATTTTCTTATATTCCAGTCGATTTGAATATTTATTCTGGGATATGTCCTATCGTAAGGAGATGTGGGGATTTGAGGAGCAAGAACATACTACAGTTTCATAATGTTTCTTTTCATTATGATGAGAAGCCAATCATCGATGAATTAAATGCTTCTATACAAGAGAAAGAGTTTGTAAGCATTATTGGGCCAAGTGGCTGCGGGAAAAGTACTCTATTTCGTCTTATTACAGGCTTAGAAGAAGTCAGTACTGGACGGATAGAGCTGACAGAAACAAAAAGTCATCCTGTAGGGTATATGCCTCAAAAAGATATGCTCCTGCCGTGGAGAAAAATTATTGAGAATGCTGCTTTGCCACTAGAATGTCAGGGTGTACAGAAGAAAGAAGCACAAGTAAAGGCAAAGGAACTGCTACATAAATTTGGTTTACAAGGATACGAGGGAAAATACCCGAAAGATTTATCTGGCGGTATGAGGCAGCGCGTATCTTTTATCCGAACATTATTAACAGGCGGAGAGATATTATTGCTAGATGAACCGTTTAGCGCATTGGACGCTTTAACGAAGGCATCTTTGCAAGAATGGTTGTTTGAACAATGGAAAGAGTGGGAAAAAACAATTTTATTTATCACTCATGATGTGGAAGAAGCGTTGTTTCTTTCGAATCGAATTTTAGTGGTGGAACAGCAGCCGATAACTACTTTGACTGAACGGATTGTGCCGCTTGATCATAACAGAACACGAAAAGATTTATATAAACCGGATGTGTTAGCGCTGAAAGATGAGCTTCTTAGTATGTTACAAAGGCAGGTACTCGTATGATGAACCGATTGAAAGAATTAGTTCCTGCCATTACACTTTCTAGCATTTTACTCGTTATGTGGGAAATAGGAGCAAGAATTGTAGATGAAATGTACATTTTACCGTCACCGTCAGCAATTGTAATGAAGATATGGAAACTAAAAGACATATTATTTACGGTTCATTTACCGGCAACGTTATACGTCGTTTTAATAGGTGTTGTTATTTCTATCGTATTAGGTGTAGGGCTAGCGATGTTAATGAATGCGAGTACATGGATGGAAAGGGCATTTTATCCATTATTAGTTGCCTCACAAACGATTCCTATTACAGCGCTTGCTCCGCTTTTCGTTTTATGGTTTGGATATACCATCTGGAGTAAGGTTGTTGTTACAGTTTTAATTACGTTTTTCCCTATTGCGGTCAATACGTATGACGGACTGCGTAGTACGAAAAAAGAATGGGAGGAGCTCTTAGTTACATATGGAGCAACGAAGAAAGATGTTTTTCTTAAGTTAAAGTTACCGTCTGCTCTTCCTTATTTTTTTTCAGCTTTAAAAATTGCAGTTCCGCTTAGTGTAATTGGGGCAGCAATAGGTGAATGGCTCGGTGCACAAGCTGGGCTTGGTTATTTCAGTAAGAGAATGATGACACAGTTAGATGGAGCTGGTGTATTTGCACCCATTGTATTGTTATCATTATTAGCTATTTTCTTCGTCATACTTATTTCCATATTAGAAAAGAAATTCATTAGTTGGAGGAAGCATTCATGAAATTTTTAAAACGCATCTTTGTGTTTACATTATTAGTTGCAATGATTGCAGGATGTTCGAGTAATTCAGCATCAGATAAAAGTAAAAAAGAGAAAGAAATAACGGTTATGCTCGATTGGTACCCAAATGCGGTACATAGCTTTATTTATGCAGCGATTGAAAAAGGCTACTTTAAAGAAGAAGGAATAAAGGTAAATATAAAATTCCCTTCTAATCCAACTGATCCATTAACTTTAGCTGCAGCAGGGAAAGTGACAGTTGGTTTGTATTATCAGCCAGATGTTGTTATGGCCAGAGCAAATGAACAAATTCCAGTGAAATCAATTGGAGCTGTCGTACGTTCACCGTTAAATCATGTCGTATCGCTGAAATCAGCAGGTATTCAATCACCGAAAGATTTAGAAGGAAAAACAGTAGGATATTCTGGAACTCCTTTAAGTGAAGCATATTTAAAAACGATGATAAAAGAAGCTGGTGGTAATCCTGATACGGTGAAAGTAGTTGATGTTGGCTTTGATTTAGTACCAGCGTTAATTACGAAAAAAGTGGATGCTGTAACAGGAGCATACATTAACCATGAAGTACCTGTTATGCGTCATGAAGGCCATGAACCAGCGTACTTTAATCCAGCAGAATATGGTGTGCCGAATTATCATGAACTTGTTTTCGTAACAGGTGATAAAACGTTGAAAAAAGATAAAGAAGCATTGCAAGCCTTTTTACGTGGGGCAAAAAAAGGGTATGACTTTATGAAGAAAAGCCCTGATGAAGCATTAAATATTTTATTAGATCATCAAGAAAAAGAAAACTTCCCGCTTGTACCAGAAGTTGAAAAAGAAAGCATGAAAATTTTATTAGAGAAGATGGAAACGAAAGATGAGCCATTTCTATCAGATTCAAAAGAGTCATGGGAGAAACAAAACAAATGGTTGAAAGACAAAGGAATGACGAAAGAAATTGTTCCTGCCGATGAATTATTCGAAAACATTTTAAAGTAGGCGAATGAATATGAAAAATGAGCTCCATGTAATCTCAAATGGCCATATGCCATTCGAAGAGTTAGTGAATGTAGCGATGCAAATTGAGAGTGAGATTGATTATTTGCATATTCGTGAGCGTGAGAAAAGTACGAAGGAATTATATGAAGGGGTGGAAAGTCTTTTGAAAAAAGGCTTTCCAGCATCTAAGCTTGTTATAAATGATCGAATTGATATCGCCATTTTATTAAACATTCCGCGTGTTCAACTAGGATACCGAAGCGCAGATGCAAGGTTAGTGAAAGAAAAGTTTTCTTATTTGCATGTTGGTTATTCAGTACACTCGTTAGAGGAAGCGATAGTAGCATTTAAAAATGGAGCGGATTCACTCGTTTATGGTCATGTATTTCCGACAGATTGTAAAAAAGGTGTGCCAGCGAGAGGACTTGAAGAAATTTCAGACATTGCAAGCTGTTTATCTATACCGATTACAGCGATTGGAGGAATTACCCCAGAAAACACAGTAGATGTTCTTACTAACGGTGTAAGCGGTATAGCAGTTATGTCCGGAATTGTAAGTAGTAGTAACCCATATAGCAAAGCGAAATCTTATAAGGAATCAATAAGAAAGTGGGCGGAAAAACATGTGTGAGAAGTATGATGTAGCGATTATTGGCGGTGGTGTAATTGGTAGCTCAGTTGCACATTTTCTAGCAGAAAGAGGACATAAAGTAGCAATTATAGAGAAGCAAAAAATTGCATCGGAAGCTTCTAAAGCAGCTGCTGGCCTGCTTGGTGTTCAAGCAGAATGGGATGCGTATGACCCGCTATTTGAACTTGCTAGAGAAAGCCGAGCTATATTTCCACAACTTGCAACAGTTTTACGTGAAAAGACGGGTATTGATATTGGATATGAGGAGAAAGGGATATATCGTATTGCACAAAACGAAGATGAGAAGGAAAGAATTCTTCACATTATGGATTGGCAACAGGAAACAGGTGAAGATTCATATTTTCTAACGGGAGACCATTTACGGGAAAAAGAGCCATTTCTATCCGAATCCATTATAGGAGCGGTATATTATCCGAAAGATGGTCACGTTATTGCACCAGAGCTTACGAAAGCATTCGCGCATTCTGCATCAATTTCCGGTGCGGATATATATGAACAGACAGAAGTGTTTGATATTCGTATTGAAAATAATAAAGTGACTGGTATTGTTACGAGCGAAGGTATAATCACATGCGAAAAAGTGGTGATTGCCGGTGGCTCATGGAGCACGAAGTTACTAGGTCATTTTCACCGCGAATGGGGTACATATCCAGTTAAAGGAGAAGTAGTAGCGGTAAGAAGTAGAAAACCACTTTTAAAGGCACCTATTTTCCAAGAAAGATTTTATATTGCTCCAAAGCGCGGCGGACGTTACGTAATTGGAGCAACGATGAAGTCGCATACGTTTAATAAAACTGTACAACCGGAAAGCATTACTTCTATATTAGAGCGTGCTTATACAATATTGCCAGCTTTAAAAGAAGCAGAGTGGGAAAGCGCATGGGCAGGATTAAGACC
>NZ_JAEHBO010000116.1:0-11794 GCF_016483575.1 Bacillus cereus group sp. N12 | reverse complement strand
GTTTTCCGTATACAGCTACTTCGCTGAATACCTTGCAACAGTAACTTCCATGAATGGATCTCTCATCAGTATTATGCTATTCATATTTGGTATAGTTATGATTTTAGGTAATCATTTATTTGGTAGTCTCCTGCAAAAAAGTATAGTAAATACAGTACTATCCTTCCCTATTTTATATTCTATCGTTTACATATTGGTTTATTATTTAGGTTCCTACCTTGTTCCAATGATTTTTATGGTATTCATTTGGGGAATCGTACATGCTGGCGGATTAATTGTTGGTCAAACATGGTTAATAAGTGAAGCAAAAGAAGCACCTGAATTTGGTAATAGCCTATTCGTTTCATTCTCAAATCTCGGAATTACTTTAGGAACAACTATTGGAGGCTGGTTCATTTCAAACTTAGGTATTCACCAACTTATTTGGAGTGGATTTCTATTCACACTACTTTCCTTTCTATTAATTATAATAAAACTAAAATTTTTCAATTCTAATAGCCCAGCTTCATTATCAAGCTAGTACATTACAGTTCCAAATTTGATAAAAATATTATAAATTCTTCTCTATATAACATACAGGTTATTCTTCTTATAAGATTTTCCAAACTAAAAAGTATAATGCTCAAAGCCTTTAGCCATAATTACGACTAAAGGCTTTTTTGTATATAAAGTGAAACTTTAATCAGCCGGGGCTTTGTTCATCCCCTCACTGATTATTAGCCTTCACTAATCAGGTTTTTACAGGCAGTTAATGCGGGATAAAAATAAATCTCAAAGGAGCTACTACTTTATGGAGCATAATCAAAATGGAATACTTGCTATAATTGTTTTGGTTTTAGGATTAGTGTTTTTTGTTAGTGGAATGGTTTATCATTTATGGGGTTCTTATTAATAGCATGATTGTAATCACCCATCCCCCTCAAGTATATCGTTCCATACTTGAGGGGGTTTTTAAATATGTTAAAAAACCATTTCTAGGACCGTTGGCTGTATTTGGAGTATCAGCTGTATCTTGCATTTTACTAATCATAACAGGAATGGTATTAGCTCTAAATTTTCATGTGAAAGATCAACATACTATTAGATATCGTTTATAAAGAAACTGATGATAAATCTAAAGAGATTGATAAAGTGAAACTTTAATCAGTGGGGGTCTTACTGCCCGTTAATGCGGGATAAATTAAAAGGGGATATATCACTATTGGAAACGCAAAATAAAACGCTAGATGCTAAAGTGAAAAGATTAAAAGAAGAATTAGCAAAGAAAGAACAACCTAAAAAAAAGAATCAAAACGAGAAACGCAACAACCTGCTGCTCAACCGGAAAAGAAAGAAGAAGTTAAACAACAACAATCTACAGGTTCATTTGCAAATCCAGTGAAGTATAGCAACAAAACCGAAGCAATAAATAGAGTGAAGGAAAAAGCGAAGCAAGACTTCAAAGATGATTACATGACTCAAAACTTTGTTGCTAGTGAGCAAACGAAAGCGTACGATTTCTTATATGGCATTGAAATAAAATCACAAGAAGAATTGAACATGATGAAAAACGCATTAAAAGATTTTCCTAACGATTTTATGAAAGCTAAGTTTGTTTATGAAGAACAGTTGAAAACAAAAAATCAACAATAAACATTTTTAAAGTTCACATTGCCTTTATAAGGGGATTATGAACAAAGTAGTGAAGTAAGTGATAGCACTCGGATGAGTGCTTTTACTATGTAGATCAACAAAAGAGAGGAATAAACAATATGAATAGAAAAGCTTTAATTGGATTTATAAGTACTATCATTATTCCAATTATCAGCATCTACTATCGGCCTAATTAATTTTTCCTTATGACCTTTAGCATCAACCGTTTCAAATTTCTTTAAACTATTACATATGTTTGTACCACGCTTTGTTGATGCGTTCACACTTCACAGTTGTTGAATTTTTAGACTTATCCCTTAGTGTACCCATATTATTAGAACATCCTACCATATTTAGGAAGAATGTAGCCAATACACACGATATTATTAATTTCTTCAAATAGCCAATTCAAACTCTCTTTCGGTTAACGTTTTTTCATAAAATAAGTTCCATACTAATTTTACATTATATTAAAAGTTGAAAAATATTCTTATACTCATAAATTGTTACATTTAAAGGGGAGAAACAGAATTTCATAAGATATTATTATTAAAAAACTTACATATAGTTTAAATATAGCCTCTTATATAAAAAAATCCCAATAAAATATATATTTGAAACATATTTCTCAATGAATAAAATAACTTAACATGGTAAAATAATATTGGGATGAGAATCCCAATATTATTAAAATTAAGATGGTTCAAGTCGAAGAAAGGCACCTTAGGGTGTCTTTTCTTTATTTCTCAATGTAAGAACTTTAAGGATATGCTAGCAAATTCCCTTTTGTACAATGAAGTAGTAACACCTAATAATAAGGCCCATCTATTTCCGTAGGTGGGCTTTATGTAATTTTACACTTATGCATGATGGTTCGATTCGGAAGAAGGAGCCTTTTATAAAAAGGCCTTAAAAAACAATAATTGCAACTATATTAATTTTACATTACATTAAGGATGGAGAATATTATTATACTAATAAAGCGCTAAATAGTAGGGGGAAAAATGGAATTTTGTGATTTGGGTATTACCATTAAAGAACTTCGAATTAAAAAAGATATATCACAATCCGAATTATGTCATGGCATATGTTCACAAAGTCAAATTAGCAAGATAGAAAAAGGTATGATTTATCCATCTAGCATATTGTTATATCAATTATCAGAAAGACTTGGTGTTGATCCAAATAATATATTTGCACTAACTCAAAACAAAAAATTAAAATACGTAAAAAATGTAAAATATGTAATGAGAGATTGTGTAAAGCAAAAACAATATAAAGAACTTTATGAAATAGTAAAAAAAGAGAAAAACGAAAACAATTTCCAATCAACAGAAGATAAACAATTTCTAATATGGTATGAAGCAATTGCTATATATCGTGTGAATAACTCAACAAAAGCGGCTTTAACTCTTCTTAATAATGCATTAAAACTAACTTTAACCAATGTTGATTGTTTATCAGAAAGAGAAATAGATATTATGCAATCAACTGCTATATTGTATGCGGAAAACAAAGAATACGAAAAAAGTATTAATATGTTAAAAAAATGTTTAACTAATTTTAATAAGTTAGATTTTCCTAGAGATAAAGAAATTAAATTAAAAATTATTTTAAATTTAGCAAAATGTTTAGACTTCACCTATCAACATGAAGAAGCAATAAAACACCTTGATAAGGGCATCAAATTAGCTATTAATCTAAACACTTTATACCTATTAGGTGAACTATTCTATTTAAAAGGTCAGTATTTATTAAAGATTAAACAACATGATGAAGAAGATGTTGTGAATAACATGAAAAAAGCATTATTTATATTTGAACTAACAGAAAAAGAACATTATATACAAATGATTAAAGATGAATTGATTGAAATACAAAATAAAAAACACTCATAATTTCGTAAAAACTACTTACAAAGCCCACAGGAAAAATCTCTATAGTTTTTAAACTTACAACGATATTATTAAAATGAAAGTAGTTCAAGTCAGAGAAAGGTACCTTAGGGTGTCTTTTTTTATTTTCAAAAGGACCTGCTCAATTATTGCGTAAAAAACATAAAGTAAATTGAATCCGTTAAAATACATGAGTGACCTTTTGTTTTCCCCTCTTATTAAAAGGAGGAACTATTATGGGATTTGGTGGTAGTTGTGGCGGCTGTGGATTTTCTGGAGGCTTTGCTTTATTAGTTGTATTATTTATTTTATTAATCATCGTTGGAGCTTCTTGCTTCTGCTAAAAAACTATCGGAAAAGACACTCATATATGGGTGTCTTTTCTTTTTACGTTAAAAGGCCCCCTATTTCCGTAGGTGGCCTTTATCTTTATTACACAATATTAAAGTATACTCTCTTTTCCCCGTAAACTTTATGTAATTATACATATTAGTGAAAAAATACACCTAATGAATATTAAATATAGTAAAATATGAATTGTGGACACGTTCTATAAAGCAGATTCTTTTGACAGGCGTAACATATCAATCATTATAGGGGATGTGGCGTTACTCCGATACTGATCTCAAATCTCTTTTATTTTATGAACTAACAATCTGGTGTATATAAACGATTCTGTTTTATAGGGTGTGTTTACATTTATAACAAAGGGGTAATACGGATAGATTCGTATGAAATGAAAATGGTTCAAGTCGGAGAAAGGCACCTCAGGGTGTCTTTTCTTTATAATAAAAAAGCTCTCCATAAAGGAAAGCTTTTACGTTTATACATGTAAGTCATCCAAATTAGTGATTCACACAACTCTTTATTCCTTCACATCTTTCATGCTGTAATATCCTAAATTAATAATAATTAAGAAATACCCAACCATAATTCCAGCAGCAAATGTCCACATGAAATCATGATGTTCAATTTCATACATAATAATCGCGCCGAGTATTGCGGCTGCAAACCGATTTATCATTCCAAGCATCGGCGCTTTTTCTTTTTTCACAATGCTGTCTCCGAACTTTTCAATACGCCTTCCTAAAATCCAGGCGCAATACATACTCACTAAAAGGCCAATGCCCCCCCCTACAAACTGGGCTGAAAAAGGTGTCATAAGCCATCCTAATACCATCACCCCTAGCAAACAATACATTTGTATGTTAAATGATCTTAATGCCATACGAATCATGCAATGCTCCTTACCTTTCTCATTAGTCCCATCTTTCGGAGTTCAAGCTTTCCGATATATCTTTTTTAAAATGAGGGAATTTGATTTTGCTCACCATTAAATAAGCGAGTACGCATGTGCCAAACGCCACGGAAACTGGATTATTCAAAAAGCATAAAATGAGGAGACACATTGCCGCGAATGGTATTGGCATTCCGATAAATGTCGGGAGTTTGCTTTGCTGCGTGTTAAATCTCGCAAGCCGAAGCATGCCACAAATACTGTAAGCAAGCGCACATATCATCCCGAAAGACTGTAATTCTTTCAATGCGACACTATATGCAAGAATAGACGGTGCCACACCAAAGGTAACTAAATCCGCAAACGAGTCCAACTCTCCGCCAATTTCCGAAACAGCATCAAGTTTCCGAGCGACCATACCATCAAAAAAATCAAATAACATACCTGTAATAATAAAAACTGCTCCTAAATAAATATCGTGAACGAAAACAGCGTAAATAGCCAAAAGCCCACATACAAAATTTGCTATCGTAATCATATTTGGTATGTAACTCATAACATGCTTCTCCTCCTTTCTACTAATTGCTTCATCTAAATTCTTACTCATTACAATCAAGATCCTTCTGTTTTTCTTCTAATATAACTTTATTTATTTTCGTTAACGTATCGGTCATTTGCTCTAAAGCATGTATATCGATTTTCGAAAAGTACTTCTCAATTAATACATCATCTAAATCAGACAACCGCTCTATATACTTACTACCGTTTGGACCAAGCGTAAGGAAATACTCCCGTTTATTATTAGGGTTTACTTGTTTCGAAATCATCTTCTGTTTTTCCAATTTCGATAAAACTTGGCTCACAGCACTTTTCGATATATTAAAAGTAGTCGCAATGTGATTCGCTGTCGTATTTTCATTTAAATTAATATGAAATAGCATGCTCTCTTGCTGTCCTGTAAGACCGTACTCATCTTTTAGCTCCTGAAATAGTAAAATGTAAAATTCATTATAAGCCCGGTTCATTTCATTAATTACTTCTTTATACGATCTAGTCATAGCATTATTCCTCCATGCTGTTATTTCGTTTCGTTATATAGTTAAGTTCACTTAACTTAACTATATAATACCGTTATGTTCGTGTAAAGGGAAATATAGCTCTATCCTTTATTTACAATGAAAAAAGAAGACATCATTTAAGATGTCTCCTTTCCATACTTAAGACTCCAAACTCTCACCATTCGTCTCAATTACTTCTTTATACCAATTGAAACTGTTTTTCTTCGATCTTTTTAATGAACCTTTTCCTTCATTATCTTTATCAACGTATATATATCCATAACGTTTTTTCATTTCTCCAGTAGAAGCACTTACAAGGTCAATTGGGCCCCAGCTTGTATACCCGATAATATCTACTCCATCTTGAATTGCTTCTGACATTTCGATCATATGTTTTTGCAAGTAATCAATACGGTATTCATCATTCACTTCGTCTTCACCATTTAATTGATCGATTGCACCGAGACCATTTTCAACAACAAATAAAGGTTTTTGGTAACGATCGTAAAGTTGGTTCGCTGTAATACGGAAGCCTTTCGGATCAATCGTCCATCCCCACTCTGATTTTTCCAAATATGGATTTTCAACAGAACCGAATACATTCCCGCTCGTTATGCTTTTTAACACTTCTGGATCTGTACTTGTTGCTCGGCTTGAATAGTAGCTAAATCCAATATAATCAACGGTATGCTCTTTTAAAATCTCCTCGTCTTCTTTTTCCATTTCAATTGTTACATTGTTATCTTTAAAGAAGCGTTTTGCGTATCCAGGATATTGTCCTCTTGCTTGTACATCAATGAAGAAGAATGATTCACGGTCTTGTTCCATCGCACGAAAAACATCGTCTGGATTACATGTGTATGGATACGTTGCACCAGCAGCAAGCATACAACCGATTTTTGCGTCTGGAATCATTTCATGACACGCTTTTACAGCTAACGCACTTGCGACAAGTTGGTGATGCGCTGCTTGATACTGAATTTGTTTTTTGTTCTCACCTGCTTTAAATGCTAGCCCTGCACCCATGAAAGGTAAATGTAAAAGCATATTAATTTCGTTAAATGTCATCCAATATTTCACTTTATCTTTATATCTATTAAAAATCGTTTTTGCATACGTCTCAAAGAAAGTGACAAGTTTTCTACTTCTCCAGCTTCCATACTTTTCTACTAAATGAATAGGAACATCAAAATGAGCCATCGTAACGACTGGTTCAATGCCCTGCTTTAACAGTTCATCAAATAAATTATCATAAAACTGTAATCCTGCTTCATTCGGCTTTTCATCTTCACCATTTGGGAAAATACGTGTCCAAGCGATAGATACACGTAGCGCTTTAAATCCCATTTCTGCAAACAGCGCGATATCTTCTTTATAACGATGATAAAAATCAATCGCTTCGTGTGATGGATAAAACTCCCCTTCTGCCGGTGTAAAGGAATGAATATTCCCCTTCATAATATCCCAACGTTTTTCACCAGTTGGCAATAGATCAACTACCGTCAATTCTTTTCCATCTTCTAAATATGCTCCTTCAACTTGATTGGCTGCGATTGCTCCACCCCATAAAAATCCTTTAGGAAAAATAACTTTAGACATATAGAAAAACTCCTTTATATAAGAATTAACGAGGAAAGGCATTGTAAGTTTTAAAGAATACCTTTCTTCGTGTGAACCTGTATGAAATGTAACTACTATTTAACTCCTAACTCTAGTAAGGAATCTCCAGCTTGAATCTTTTCTACTTCAGTTTTTTTAATACTATATTTATTATAATTTGTAACAACAACTGGTGTTGTCACAACATAACCCGCCTTTTGAATTTCAGCTATATTAAACTCAATAAGTAATTGCCCTTTTTCTACTCTCGCTCCTTGTTCAATATGAGAGGAGAAAAATTCGCCATTTAATTTCACAGTATCCATTCCAATATGGATTAAAATTTCAGCACCTGAATTCGCCGTAATTCCTACTGCATGATTCGTCGGGAAAAGTGCAGAAATCGTACCTGAAACTGGTGAAAACAACTTTCCTTCTGAAGGCTCAATCGCAACCCCTTCACCTAACGCACCTGATGCAAATGCAGCATCGTCAATATTTTGAAGTGGCATAACGGCGCCATGAAATGGACTCAGAATTGCTTCATCATCGTTTGATGCAGCAATTTTATCAATTGTTTCAGCTGATTCTGTAGAATCTTTCTTTTTAGTAAAACCAAATAAATAAGTAAGAACAAAACCTACTATTAAAGAGACAACTATCGCAATAATCGCGCCCCAAAATCCAGCTGTAATCCCTTCTTTCGGACTAATGAATGTTGGAAGCGCAAATATACCAAGTCCACCTGTCATATAAGCTTGCGTACCGAATACGCCAAGTATTCCGCCGCCAATTCCTCCCGCAATACAACTCATAATAAACGGTTTTTTAAGAGGAAGTGTAACACCATAAATCGCCGGCTCTGTAACACCGAAAATACCCGAAATAAAAGCTGGAATACTAAGTGTTTTTAATTTCCGATCTTTCGTTTTCATCCAAACTCCAAGAACAGCCCCAATTTGAGCAAATGAAGTAGCGAATATAAGCGCTAATATGGGATCAATACCGTGCACTGCTAAATTGTTATAGCCAATCGGGACAATTCCCCAATGAAGTCCGAAAATAACGAGCACTTGCCAGAAAGCACCAAGTACTATCCCTGCTACTAATGGACTTAAATGATAAACCCAAAGTGTAGCCTGTCCTAAAAATTGACCTGCCCACGTCGCAATCGGACCAATAACAAGAAATGTAACTGGTACAACGATTAGTAACGTTAAGAATGGTAGTACAAATGTTTTCACAACATCTGGAATGACTTTCTTTAAAGACTTTTCTACTTTCGCTCCAAAATACGTAGCAAGAATAATTGGAATAACAGATGATGCATAGTTCATTAAAATAACTGAAATTCCTAAAAACGTAATATGAATTGGTGATTCAAACATCGTTCCTGCAAATAGCGTATATAATGGCTCACTTGCTTTTAAACCGGATAGAGCCGGATACACTAACGCTCCCCCAATTGCCATACCAATGAATGGTGATCCTCCAAATTTCTTACTTGCTGTATATCCTAAGAAGATTGGGAAGAAATAAAATAATGAATCGCCAACTGCATTTAATATTTGATACGTTCCTGACTGCGTACTTAACCAGCCTAGCGCTACAAATAGTGCATTAAATCCTTTAATCATCCCAGTTGCAGCTAGTACTCCTAAAATGGGAGTGAAAATGCTAGAAAGAATATCTATAAGACTACTCTTTTTCTTCTCACTCGCACTTTCTTCCTCTGTTTCTTGAAACCCTCCAGCAGCAATAACCGCTTTATATACGTCGGATACATGGTTACCAATTACAACTTGATATTGTCCGCCACTTTTCATAACAGTCACAACATCTTCCATACTTTTCAGTACTTCTGTATTTGCTTTCCCCTCATCTTTTAACTGAAATCGTAAGCGAGTTATACAATGTACAACGCTATTTATATTTTCTCTCCCGCCAACATGTTTCAGTATGTCCTTTGCTAATTTTTCATACTTCATAGTTATTTCTCCTCCCTACAATCATCCCATTTATCATTTTTATAAAGTGAAACTGTAATCAGTAGGGGTATTCATCCCCCACTGATTACTAGCCTTCACCAATCGGGCATTTACGGCAGCCCGACTCCCACATAACTTCTTGGCCTCAGCCGAATTTTGAGGTGGGTAAAAGAAAAAACCTAAACTAACCGTAACGACGTGATACATACGAATCACTCCATTACAAGTCAATTTAGGTTTTGCCTGCCAAACAGTAACAATCCTGTTTATTCAATTACATAATTCATTGCGTTTCGTTACACGATGAATGTGCAACGTTACGTACACTTTTTCATCTTTTGAAAGATGACTATTATGTGCTTTTTGTAAGTATGCTTCAATTTTTTCTGTACAACCATATGCCTCTTCATACTTACTTTTCACTTGTTCGTATAAAAAATCATCATCGGCCGAGTTCAATTCCTTCTGCATTAAACGCTGAGCAAAATACCGTAAATGCGTTACGAACCGACTATAATTAAATGAATTCTCATCTAAGTTCATCTTATAGTGGTACTTTACAACATTTAAAATATCTTGGACAATTTTTGTCATCGCTACCGTTTGTTGCATTGCCGGCTCTCCTTGCTGTGCATTCACGAAATGCAAGGCAATTGACCCTGCTTCATCTTCAGAAAGCCTAAGCCCAGTCTGTTCTTCAATGATGTTCAAAGCTTGTAGACCAATTTCAAACTCTTTCTGATAGAACCTCTTAACCTCCCAAAGCAAAGTATTTTTCAGATCCATTCCTTCTTTATGCCGAATTAAAGCGAAACTTAAGTGATCCGTTAATGTAAGATAAATATAATCACTTAAAGTCCCCGGCAAAACTGTCTTAGCAAACTGAATAATTCTCTCTGTAATCTCTAAATTTTCTACAGGAATTTCAGTTAGTAATCTAGCGAGTTTCTCTGATAATTCTCTTGTTTCTAGCACAAAGGTCTTTTCTATCTTAGATTCATCAATCGCATCGCCTACTTTTTTCTGAAACCCCAAACCTCTGCCCATAAGTACAACTTCTGTCTCATTATCCTTCATCGTACAAACAACATTGTTATTTAAGATTTTATGGATTCTCATATTGTTCCGCCTTCTTCTTCTTAAAGTCACAAAAGGTAATAAAAAAACCTAAACTGATTCCAAAAGCTACACTACACCCGTAGCCTCTAGATCAATTTAGGTTTTGCCTGCCGAACAGTAACAATCCTTTTACTTATTAACTTACTTTTATTATACACAACAAGTAAGCGTTTGCAACGATAAATTATTGAACATTTTTTTACAAGTGAAAACAAAGACTAATCATTTCAAAAAGTATTTTTCCTTTTTCGATATACTAACAGTTTATCAGCTGTTGTTTTAATGTACTTAAAACTTTCTTTCTCTCTTCATAATCTTCTGCATCAGCTTCTTCCCAAAGTTCAAGATCAGCCCCTCGCTCAATTAATGCAATCGCATTGTTGCGAACCTCATCCTGAAGACACCCTTTCTCCAATTGTATTGCCGCAAGACCAATATATACTAAAGACATAACCTCTAAATCTTCATCTATATCAAACTCATCTAAATACTCTTCTAAAATGAGCTTAGTTGCTTCTTCTACACTATTATCTTCTTCTAAGTACTCAATAAACTGCTCTTTCACATCACAAGTTGTATCATCATCAAATAACCCAGTTCCCCAAGCGCCCATATTCCACAGCCCCTTCTTTGTACTTTTCTATTATATTTCAATCTTAAATATAATAGAAATTCATTACAAGGCTAGTTATATACATCATTATATTTTACAATTACTATAGGTAATATGTATATTTTACCACATGTATCATTCTGAATAATTAAACAAAACCATCGATAAAATTCCATATAGACCCATTACTGGTTAAAATGTTATAATTAAATCACCCTACATAGTTACTCATAGTCAGACTGAGGAACTAGCGTCTTATTAAGCAATGCGCATAACTTAAATAAAAAAGACACTTTACAGTGTCTTTTTTATTTACATTCTATTCATTATTTTTTCATAGAAGTTATCTCTTTTATACACAAAATATATCAAACTATACTTATTTAGAGTTTTCCTTCAATCCAACTACCCGATTGGTCAAAATAGTATTTGTTACCACCAATTGATTGCCAACCCGTTAACATTGCACCTTCACCATTTAAGTAGTACCATTTACCACCGATTGATTGCCAGCCCGTTAACATTGCACCTTCACCATTTAAGTAGTACCATTTACCACCGATTGATTGCCAACCCGTTACCATTGCACCTTCACCATTTAAGTAGTACCATTTACCACCTGTCTCTTATACACATCTCCGAGCCCACGAGAC
>NZ_JAEHBO010000115.1:0-11832 GCF_016483575.1 Bacillus cereus group sp. N12 | reverse complement strand
CGTTAATACCGCTCGTAATACCATCAGATAAAAATCCCGCTGCTGGCTGAATCGCTAACATCGTTACTATACTTACAGCTAATACAGTAATAAGCGGTGTTACAATAATATCTACTGCATTCGGCACTGCTTTTCGTACTCTTCTCTCAACTACTACCATAAGCCACGCTGCAAAAATAACTGCAAACAATCCGCCCCGCCCAGGTACCATTGCCTCACCAAATAATTTCACATTTGCCATCGCCGGATTGAAAATTAAAATACCCGCAATCGCCCCAAGAACTGGTGTCCCGCCAAATTCTTTCGCTGTATTCCAACCGACTAAAATCCCTAAAAATGTAAAGATACCGCCGCCAATGAGTAGTAACATTTGTAGCCATGTAGCATTCGGATCAGCACCAGCGTTTTTCGCAAAGTTAGCAACTCCGTTTATAATTCCTGATGCAACAAGACCAGGTATTAACGGAATAAAAATGTTACCTATTTTTCGTAAAAAGTTCTTCACTGGTGTATTATTTTTCTTCTTCATCTCTGATTTAATCTCTTGACCAATATCTTCAAGATGATGATCTGCAACCTCACCAATTCGTAATCCTGTTAAAACTTCCATTTCAGCTGCTACTTTATTTACAGTTCCTGGACCAACAACAACTTGAAGTGTTTCATCTTCAATGACGCCCATAACGCCTTCAACCTTTTTCAAAAGATCCATATTCACTTTACTTTCATCATGAAGCGTTAACCTCAGTCTCGTCATACAATGAGCAATGCCACGAATATTTTTTATTCCCCCAAGTTGCTCTGAAATTTCTTTGGCCATTCTCTCTTCTTTCTTCATAATAGAATCCCCCTCCCTATTCTTATCGTTTCACTTTATAATGCTTTCTTCACAAAGCCTTTCGCTTCTTTTAGTTTTTCTAGTGCTTCCCCATACTCACACTGTAGTAATACCATAACGATAGCAACTTTCACATTACGATTTGCTTTTTCGTAATACTCTGCCGCTACTTCATAACTAACTCCTGTTGCTTCCACAATAATTCGTTTTGATCGTTCTACTAACTTTTCATTCGTAGATTGAACATCTACCATTAAGTTTTTATATACTTTTCCTACACCAATCATTGACGCTGTTGAAATCATATTGAGCACTAATTTTTGCGCTGTACCAGCCTTCAAACGTGTTGAGCCTGTTAATATTTCTGCACCTGTCTCTACTTCTACATTGAGTTTTGCATACTTACTTATTTCAGCATTTTTATTACAAGAAATACTCGCCGTACTTGCTCCCACACTATGTGCGTATTTCAATCCGCCAATTACGTAAGGGGTTCTACCACTTGCCGCAATACCAATCACTGTATCTTTCTCGTTTAAGCCAATACTTTTCAAATCTTCTTCTGCTAATTCTTCGCGATCTTCGGCACCTTCCACCGCCTTAGTAAGCGCTTTCAATCCACCTGCTATAAATCCTTGCACCATTTTATCATCTGTTCCAAATGTTGGTGGGCATTCAACCGCATCTAAAATACCTAAACGGCCACTCGTACCAGCCCCAATATAAATTAATCGGCCCTCTTCTTCAAAAGATTTAATAACAGTCTGTACGACCTTTTCAATGTGTTCTATTTCTTTTTCAACTGCTAACGCAACAGTTCGATCTTCTTCATTCATACTTTGTAACACTTCTTTTATACTCATCTCATCTAGATTCGTCGTTTTCTCATTACGGTGTTCTGTCGATAAATTTTCTAACATATTGCCACCCTCTTTGAAATTATATTTCACACTTTTATTATAACTTTAAGAAACTAAAAATCAATAACTCTTTCTTATTTTATGAAATAAAATTTCACAACATGACATATTTTTGTCAAAGATAATAAAGTGAAACTTTAATCAGCCCGACCCCCACCTAACTTTCTTTGCTTCCACTGAATTTTGAGGGAGGGGGCTTACTGCCCGGCAAATAGCGGGATAAAAAAAGATGAGTCCCCTCATCTTTTCTTCTACTTTAACTTCCGTAACCGCAAAGCTTCTTCTCGCGTCTCCATAAATTGATCCAGCACTTTATTGCCAATTCGATTAAAAGTAATCACATATAAAGCATCAATCATATTCAGTTGCGTCATTCTCGAAGCAATACTCGCAATACGATGATCTTGCTCTACATCCGGCATACAAAGGCGAATGTCCGCTTCTTTATATAAAGGTGATGATTGGTCAAGTTTTGTAATTCCGATAACAGTTGCACCTTGTCTCTTTGCATATTGCGCCATTTCAAGCACATCTTTCGTTCGCCCAGATGTTGAAATTGCCACAAATATATCGCCTTCTTTTAAATTCGTCACAAGCGGCAACATCATATGAAAATCAGATAGCATCATCGCTGTAAATCCGAGCCGTGTAAATTTATACGCCCCATCCATCGCCGGTGTCGCTGACCCACCTACGCCGTAAAATAAGATCTTATCCGCATTTACAATACGATCTGCAGCTTTCTCAAGTTCCTTCTTATCTATCGCCGTAACACTTGCCTCAATTGCAGCTTTATTCACATACGTAACTTTATTAAACAAATCGTACGGTCCATCTTCCTTATTCATTACTGAAAAATCGTTAATATTATAATCAGCAATCGTTAATTCACGAACAAGCGCTATCTTAAATGCTTTAAAGCTTCCAATACCGATTGTTTTACAAAAACGTACAACACTCGCCTCACTCGATCCCGCATTTGTAGACACTTCTTTTGTCGTTAAATTTGGAACAATCTCTGCGTTCTCCATTATGTACATGGCAACCTTCTTTTCAGCTGGTGAAAATTGATCCATATTATTTTCAATTTTAAATAGTAATGTTGAAGCTTTCACTATTTAACCTCCACTTCTTACGGTTGCGTATATTCTCTAATATCATTTGTATCATATAGATAAAAACCATCATTACCAGGTTGATGATGAACAATTACAGTTCGATCCCCTTTTTTATATGACGTTATTTCACCTTCAGATCTCTGTTTTTCCCATCCATATATCCAAATTGCAAAGTCAGGTACAAAAGCAGTGTACTTATAGTCTTTCGGTTTTCATCTTCTACATAGGAAGAAAAAATAGAAACTGGAAAATATTTCACTTTTTGATTCTTTCCATGCGGTAAATGGTATACATAGTGCAATAAGTATGATTACGCCTATAACCTTCCCCTTCGTAATCTTCAAACATCCCTCTCCTCGTCCACATCATATACATAGATTTTACCATAATTACAAACCACTCATGCTACATGCCCATTGCTTTTTGAAATAAAAAGAGCTTACCTACGTTAGATAAGCTCTTTCCCTCTATACAAAATACTTCTTTAAAAGTGGCGGCGTAATAATCGTTGTCAATATAACAACAATAACAATCGCTGTGAAATTTTCTTTCGCTAATAAATTCGCCGTCAGTCCATTTGCTGCGATAATCAGCGCTACTTCTCCGCGTGACACCATCCCTGCACCAATACTAATAGAAGATTGGAGATTGAATCCTGTCAGTCTTGCTCCTAAACCTGATCCGATTAACTTTGTGAAAATCGCAACGAGCGTCATAATGATAATGAACCAAAGCTGACTCCCGATTCCTTGAAATGTAATTTCCATTCCGATACTTACGAAGAACACTGGTACAAATATCGCATAAGCAATCGGTTCAATTTTATGTTCCACTTCATGCTTATACTCCGTTTGAGAAATGGCAATTCCTGCTGCAAATGCTCCAATAATACCTGCAATTCCCATCATTTCACTGTAATACGAAAAAGAGAAACAAATAATAAGAGCCGCGCTAATTAAAGCTTCTGTTACGCGAAGCGGCACAAGCATTTTCATAATCCAAGGAACGACTTTCCATGCGATAAAAACAATACTTACAAAGAAAACAATTTTCTTTACAATGACAAGTGTTATATTCACATCTTGCGTTCCTAAGAAGCTCATAACAAACGCTAATAAAATAACGACAATTACATCATCAAATACGGCAGCACCTAAAATCGTTGTACTTTCTCTCGTATTCATCTTCCCTAAATCTCTTAGCGTTTGCACTGTAATACTAACCGATGTTGCACAAAGTAATAATCCTAAAAAAATGGCGTGAGATTGCATTAATCCAAACAACAGTCCTGTCACATATCCACCGATGAAAGGAAAAATAATTCCACCAGCCGCTACTGCAAACGACGATTTCAAATTCCGATTTAACTCTTCTAAATCTGTTTCAAGTCCCGCCATAAACATAAGTAGCAAAACACCAATTTCACTAAGCTCATCAATAAGTTCTGAACTATTAATAATACCTAGCACCGCAGGACCGATAATAATACCAACAAGTAATTTACCAAGTACAGAAGGCTGACCGAGTCTAACGCTAATATCACCAGCTAATTTCGTACAAAGTAAAATGACGACAAGTTCAAAATAAAATAACATAGCATCTTCTCCTACTATATAAAGTGAAACTTTAATCAGTGGGGGTTTTGTTCATCCCCCACTGATTATGAGCCCTCACCAATCGGGCGTTTACGGGCAGCCCGACCCCCACCTAACTTCTTTGCTCCAGCCGAATTTTGAGGTGGGAGTTTTACTGCCCGTTAATGTGGGATAAAATAAATCTATTTGTTAACCCGCATCCATTTCCGCACATAGTTTCCCCTATTCATCCGGATTTTATTTGTTAAATTTTTATTTGACAAAATATTCTGAATTATAATAAAGTTAATCCAGAAACTTTAAAAAACTACATACCATAACTGTACCTCCATTTACTTACGTACTCTTTTCTAATGGGCTCATACTATATTCGCAGTTATGGAAATGAAAAACGAGGGGAGAGTCCAAAATGAAGTCATTATTACGAAAAAAAGCGCTCAATACTGAATCACCAAAGCAACTAGATAGAACATTAACTGCACTCGATTTAACGTTCTTAGGAATCGGCGCCGTAATTGGGACAGGGATCTTTGTATTAACAGGTATTGTTGCAGCAAAACATTCTGGTCCTGGTATTATGCTATCATTTCTTATCGCTGCATTTACTTGTGCTTGTGTAGCCTTTTGTTATGCTGAATTTGCTTCTTCTATACCTGTCTCAGGAAGTGTGTATACTTACGCATATATGACAGTCGGAGAAGTCGTCGCCTTCATCGTCGGATGGTGTTTAATGCTTGAATATTTACTTGCCGTTGCAGCTGTAGCTGTTGGGTGGTCTGGTTATTTACAATCTTTACTACAAGGATTTAACATACACCTTCCCGCCATAATCGCCTCGGCCCCCGGTGTTGGAAAAGGTGGTATCATCGATTTACCAGCTGTCTGTATTTTACTTCTTATTACTGGCCTTTTAAGTTTTGGTATACGTGAAAGTGCACGCATTAATAATATTATGGTTCTTATTAAACTAGCTGTTATCATTGCCTTTATCGTTGCAGGCGCAAAATATGTAAAGCCTGAAAATTGGACACCGTTCATTCCATTCGGATACGATGGTATTATTACTGGAGCTGCCACTGTATTCTTCGCCTTTTTAGGGTTTGATGCAATCGCAACCGCTGCAGAAGAAACGAAAAAACCACAGCGTGATTTACCAATTGGCATTATCGGTTCCCTTCTTATTTGTACTGTTTTATACATGATTGTATCTTTCGTTTTAACAGGCATGGTTCCTTATACACAATTAGATGTTTCTGATCCAGTTGCATTTGCATTGCATTTCGTTGGTGAAGATACAATTGCAGGATTACTCGCTGTTGGTGCGATGACTGGAATGACAACCGTTCTCTTAGTCGTTATGTATGGACAAGTTCGTGTTTCATATGCGATGAGCCGCGACGGTTTACTTCCAAAAGCGTTAGCACGCGTAAATAAAAAAGTGAAAATCCCTTTATTAAATACGTGGATTACTGGCGTTGTTGCCGCTTTATTAGCGGGACTTTTAGACCTACATTTACTCGCGAATTTAGTAAACATCGGTACGTTAACAGCCTTCACATTCGTTTGCTGTGCTGTACTTATTTTACGAAAAACACATCCTGACTTAAAACGCGGATTCCGTACTCCTTTCGTACCTGTATTACCAGTTGTCGCGATTCTTTGTTGCTTATATTTAATGATCAATTTGTCTAAAACAACATGGATTAGCTTTGCAGTTTGGCTTATAGTCGGCTTATGCTTCTATTTCTTCTACTCTAGAAAGCATAGTCATTTAGCTACTGAAAAAACAAATGATGAGACGAAAGAAGCATAATAAAATAGCTCGCCGATGAAACGGCGGGCTATTTTCCTGTTTTATTATGTTTTCTCGTTAACGATTGTAAAATGATGAATATGCCGATGCAAGCTGTAAGCGATGCCCAATTCCCTATTGGTGTAGCGTATTTAAAAACTCCAATACTTACAAGCAATAAGAAGATAATCACCTAATATATAAGCTTCCACTTTTGCATAGATTCCCCCTTTACTTCGTCTCCTTCTTTTTCTTCTTCCACGCATTTACACTATCAAAGAAGAAATTAATAAATAACGTGCCTAAACCCGCTAATAAGAAAGTCATTAAAAATAAAACCCAAATACTTTTCTCTTTTAAGAAATAATATCCTACAAGGAGCACAACCGCGATCCATACATATTCAAGAATTCTTTTTAGCTTTTTCTGTTCCAAATTATTCGCTCCGATACGATAAACTTAACTAAATCTATACAATTCAATCAAATTTACACAAGTTAGTGCTTCATCGTGTTCTCGCAACCCCGAAGGGACGAGGGGTTGCGAGAACACGATGCAGTATCGTTACCTCCTATTATCAAGCATTTATTTTACCCATCTTGATAAGTTTATCGAAGCATTTACATCCCTATCGTGATGGCTATTGCATGAAGCACAACACCACTCACGTATTTTTAAACTCCACTGTCCTTCTGGTTGAACTGTATGGTCGTATTTTACACCGCAACATGAGCAAATCTTGCTTGAAGCGAACCATTTATCAGCTTTTACATACTCAGTGCCGTACTTCTCGCACTTGTATGACAGACATTGAAAGAAGAAGTGTAATTTTTGAAATGAAAATGCTTTCGATAGTTTTTTGTTTTTTAACAGGTTTGAGATAGATAAGTCTTCCACAACAATCCTCATTGGTTTGGTTTTCACCAATTTAGCTGTTGCTTGATGGATATGGTTATTTCGGATATTCGTAATTTTCCTAGATAACCGCAGGTGCTCAGCTTTCGCTTTTTCATATCCGGCAGATTGAATTTTTACACCTTTTTTAAATCTCCTCGACATATCTCTTTGTGCTGACTTTTTCCTTTTCAAAAGTTTTTTAACCTTAGCATCTTTGTTTATATTTCGTTCTTTCATGCCATTAGAAGCTACAAAAAGCTCTTTTAAACCAATATCCACACCAATCGACTCATCGGTTAGTTCTTGTAATTCAAAGTCTTCTTGGAACCCTACACTCATCCACCAGTGACGACCGTCAAAGGTAACTCTTGGATTGGATGGTTTTTTATTTCTTGGTAGTTGTTGGCTTGTTTTCACTTCTCCAATAGACTGAATATGAACTACTTTCTTTCCTATAACCAGTCTTTCATAATTGGCATAAAATCCTTGAATTAAATCTTTTTTGGATTTATAAGAAGTGTGATAACCATTTTTGTACTTTTTGAACGAATGTTTTCTCGCCGTATCAAAATCTTTTGAAGCCTGTTTGGGAACTTGTGCATTGATGTCTTTTAACCACTCATATCTCTTTCGCTTCTTGATCTTTGTAAATCGTTTCTGTAAAGCTAACTGTGAAACAGATTTTCCAAATAGCTTATAGTATCTATCACTCATTCTTTTACAATAGTTATAAGCGAATCTTGCAGCGCCAGCATGGTTTCTAAGCACTTTTTCTTGTTCAGGCGTTGGAATTAGTCTGACTTTCTTCGCCAATATCATCAGAATGTAACTCCTTTAATGAAAGATTTGTTCTTCTGAATAGTAGCGTGTTCCACCAGCATTCTCGTAAGACTACTCGGATGCAAACCTGTTAATTCTGATACTTGACTAACTCGTGAAAATTTCATTATTATTCTTACCTCATTGAACCTACCATAGCACATGTGTTCGGTAGATTCAATGAGACTTAATAGATTTAATTAAATTTATCTCGTTCAACTAAGGGCGCAATTCCTTAGACAGTTCTCTTATGAACTTCTCATGTTTTCACATGAGCGCAGACTATATGTTTATCTCTTTAGAGATAGAGGATTTTTCCACCACCATAGGCTTGTGATGTACTCTCGTCAGTTATACGAGATAGTCGTTGAACGTTCATCTTATCACTTTTGACTTAGATGATTCGAGGCGGAAGACCCATTGTTCTAGTGTTTAGGGTTTAACCTTGCACCATCTGATTGATTTTTTCTGCTTTCGCGACATTCACGCTCGCCATTTCTAGCCACGTTGTAGTTCAATCAGCTTTAGGGATTGCCCGCAGTTAACCCTCACTACTAGCCAATCACTTGACTAGCAGGGCTTACTGATATATTTAATTAACTTTCGTTATAATTGGTTAAATAAATCGTAACAGTTAATTACCCTTTTTCTATACTACTTTTAGTATAGCAAAAAAGAAGCCTATCATGATAAGCTTCTTTTTCTTCTCTCTTATTTGTTCATGCTTTTTTCAACGAGTGAAATCGCATGCTCTATCGTACGATTCATCGTTTCTACCTGTTCGTCTTTCACTTTCGCATCTTTTAATACAGCTTCTGCAACTGTAATTTTTTGCTGTAATGATTTCACTGAACCGTCCGTTACATTCGCAGCTTGCGCTTTCTGTACTACAACTTTTGCAGATTCAATATTGATTTTTAATTTTTCTTTCGGTGTTTTTGGTTGCTCTTCTGCTACTTTAGATTGTACAAAGTTTACATTAGCTGTTTTTAATTCGTTATACGTTTGAATAATTTGTTCCCCAGTACTTCCGATATTTTCAAACGCTTGCTTTGCAGTGTTATAGCTTTTCTCTAGTTCTTGAAATGCTTCCTTTGAGTATTGACCTGGCTTATCACCAAATTCATACGTACCAGCTAACACTGCTTTTACTTTTCCTAGCTCTTCATATAACGCGTTTACTTGCTCTAACTTCGTACGATTAAAAAACTCATTGTACGCTGCTAATACTTCTGAAGAACTTAATGCTTTACTATATAATTTTGCTAGCGCAATTTGACCATTTAACGGAATGCCACCATTTCCATTGCTATCTGGATCAGCTCCAAATGCAAACGGTACGTTCGGGTGATACACTTTTCCTTGAGCTGGTTGGCTATTTACTTTTTTACCATCTACATAAATGGCTACTTCATTTCCGTTATACGTTCCTGTTAAATGATATGTTTTGTTCGCTTCTAACTGAACGCCAACACGTTTATAACTACCACCAATATGAGCCCACAATTCAACATTTCCACTTCCTGTAGATTCAAAACCAATTCCACCACTCTCTGTATTTTGCAAAATACCTTGTCCACGAATTTCATTCATTGAAAATACAGTTTCTAACGTAAATGCATTTGCTACTTTTTCTTTTTGGGCTGCTGAAAACGGCAGATACCCAAATGTATTTGCTTTCCCGTTTAACTTCATAACATTCTTTTTCAAAGCTTTATCATATTCAATAGTCACATTGCCCTTCACATCACCTTTTGTAACAAATGGTGAATTGTCTTTAAATGTACCATCTGCAAAGTTCACATCGAAAACATCAGCCTTTGGCACTTTTACATTCGGATCGATATTATCTTTTTTCGTAGTAATTTCTGCCGTTAACGGCTGCACACTTTCATTGCCAAATGAATCAATTGCGACGACTTCAAGTAGGTATGTTTTCCCACCATCTAACCCTGCAAGCGTAAATGTAAGGTCTTTCGGCACTGGGTCACGGTAAAACTCTGAGAATGCTAATAACTTATTTTTAATCTCACCTGTTTGTTTATCCTTCGCTTGTACACGATAAGAATGAACAAGAAGGTTATCCAATGCTTGCGGGAATGTTACTGTTGCTGCGTTTTCTGTTACATTTGATACAGCAAGCTTTGCATCCTTAGCGAAGTATGGCTTTTCTTTATCACGATTTTCTACATGTGTAAATGTTTCTTTCTTTGCTGGCAATTTAATTTTCCAAGGCTCACCCGTCCAAGCATTCGTATGGAAATCACGACGGTTAATCGTTACCTCTTCATCATCTACTTCTACTAATAAACCTTGGCTTAACGTACTAGCTCCTGGCGGGATATTTCCTTGTACTTTACCGCCTTCAACTTCCATATAACTTACAGAAGATGTACCAACAGACGTAAAGTCTTTTTGATGAATTGATCTTGGATCATCTAACGGATAATGAGAATGACCTGAAAACGTAATGACTTGTGGGTATTCTTTTAATACTGCATTAATTTTCGTACTATCTTTCGTTCCCCACTCTTGGCTACCGTATACTGTATCTTTAATATGTTGATGTAAAAATACGAAAATCGGCTTTTCTGGATCATCCTTTTGCGCTTTTGCCATTTCTTCTTTTAACCAGTTAATTTGCTTGTCTGAATAATATCCATGAGTTGTCCCATCTTCCGGAGACATAACAAGGAAGTGATACCCTTTCACCACTTTATGATAATAAATCGATTCCATTCCTGTTTTTTCTAAGAAACGCTTCTGCGCTCCCTCTACAGATAAGCCGTTCCAATAATCATGATTACCGAGAGAATTCATTCGTACCGCATCTTTATTTGCATTTTCATTATACACTTGCATGAAGCGATTATATTGTTGTACCGATCCTGAATCAGTAAAATCTCCTACAATTACAAATGCATCTTGTTTTGGAGCAAGTGTATTAAACTGTTCAATCGCTCTTTTCCAGCGAAACGTATCATCCGTTCCACTGTTTTTAATATGTACATCACTTACAACTGGAAAAACTAACTTCTTCTCACTCTGCATCTTTTCTTGTTTCTTCTCTTCCGCTTTGACTGATGTACTCCACGGAAATGATACAAACGCCAATACAAAAATCATTAATAATCCAATAAGGCCTTGTACTTTTCTTAAAGCAGTTCTGTCCACGTGAATCCTCCTCATAATAATTGATTCATTACAAGGACTATTTTATCTAAAGCATATTAATGTCGTTTAAATCACAAATGGATTTTATTAGATTTTTGTAAATATACAGTTAATTATAAATTAAGTCCCACATTCCTCGTACTATTGGATACAACCACCTTTTGTCTAAAAGATTCTGATCATTCTTTTCCCATGTCTATTCACATATACTCTTTTCTATAACATGAATGATACGTTAAGATGTAAGCCTATTAGACAATCTTAATTTTTAACATTTTCTTCTTTTCTTAACACATCGGCCATGCTTCTACATTTAATAGTAGTAAAAGACAACTTAAAAAGGAGGGGTTGTATTGAAGATTAAAAAAAATATTGGCTGTTTCGCTCCTTTATCTATCATTTGTCCAGACCCTTGTCCACCGCCCCCTCCTCCAAATCCAAGTTGCGAGCTAGTAACAAATGAATTTGCAGGGAATTTCCTCATAACTAATAGCACCATTCCCTCTGCCAAAGATGCATTACAATCAATGATACTATGGCAAAGTGATGGGATACTCCTTATATCAGGTACTGTCTCGGTTTACAATAGTACTAGCAGCACTGAAGCAAGTACAATTCAAATCGTTGGAGCAGTAACTAATATTTTCACTGTGTTTCCTGGCAATACAATATCTTACAC
>NZ_JAEHBO010000114.1:0-11918 GCF_016483575.1 Bacillus cereus group sp. N12 | reverse complement strand
ATGAGCTGATGATACATCATAAAGGATGGTTGCCACGGACCATATAATGTAGGAACTCGAAATACACTATATTGTAATTCCCCTTTTTTTAACCCTTCTTCTACTTTAGAAAATAGGCGTTTATTTTCGGATTCCCCTGTGCATCCTACCTCAATAGAAGAAATTAGATTTAGCTTTACTTTATTTTCTTCACACATTTTTATAATCCGCTTTAAATATTGTAATATGACTCTTTCATTCCGAAAGCCATTTTGCTGGTTTGGTTCACACAAACAAAAGTAAACTGCATCGAAATTCTCTTCCTCTACTGATCTCCATCCATCTTCATCTCTTATTGGATAGTACGTAAATAAAGCGTTTCGCCCAATTAACAATAACTTCTCTTCATTAATTTTTGTCATACTATCGTATTCATCAAAATCAAGACCATACACTTCTACTTCTTCTGCAATCATTTTATTCACAAGGTGATAACCTACAAACGTAAGTGCACCTATAATCAGCACGCGTTCCATACCACCAACCCTTTCCCCTTGAAACAAATAGCTCCTCATTTATGTATATGGGAGCCTCACAATTCTTCTTCATATTTTTTAAAGAAATCCGTTGTTTGTCTAACCATTTTATATTTCACATCTTGGAGATGGAATAAGACAGAAGTATCACATTGATTGAATTGCCTCATTTTCTCGTATTTACGTAACAATTGTTTTCTTCCTCTTTTTTCTTGTGTTGATACGAAAATTTTAACAGGTACACAAGACGGAAGAAGCGTAAATGATTTCTTATTTATTTTTGATTCTAATTCTTCTTCTTTGGAATCGTACGCCAAACTTAATTCCTTCACTAATCTTTTGTAAAAAAACTTATGCTCTTTTTCGAACTCCACATATTCTGGCAAATCTAAACACGGATTTAACATAATGACAGAACGTATACTTTCAGGGTATTTGTTCATCATTTCAAGCGCTACAAGCGCACCCATACCATCTGCCATAATGTGCATTTTCGTATTTAATGTCTCTTTTCTCAAAACAACATCATATAAACGTTTCGCTAGACGAACAGATTGGTCATTCCCCCAGTGTCTTCCATATAAATTAGAAGAAAAGACCGTGTAGCCTTCCTCAATAAGGCCATGTAAAAAATAAGATCTTCCCGCATGCTGTGTCCATAAACTTGTACCATTCTCAATAAAGTAGTTGTAATCACCGAGGAGCATAACTGAAAACCCATTTGGCTTCTCCGGTAAATAAATGACACATGGTTCTTTTTCTAAGTAAAAAAAACGTTCCGTAATACTCATTTTTCCCCCGCCTTATTTTCTAAACGTATAAAACCACTCTTTTATAATGTATGAACGGAATGCAAATTTGCGTTGAAAAATCTACAAATATTTTTCTATATTCTTTTTTCAATTGTGTTACAATAAGGACAGATTGAACGAATAGAGGTGTAAAATATGCGTTTCATTTGGGCATTAATTTGGTCGTTCGCGCTTGTACATATGATGAGCTACGTAATCGGCTCTATGACTGGCGGTACATACGATTTTAACCAAGCGTCTATTTTCTCAGTTGTTCTTGCGGTATTAGTATTAGCGATTTCAGCTGCAATTCCAAACGAGCCAGTAGAACAACACTAAAAAGAGTCCGGATTTTATCCGAACTCTTTTTTATTTTCATTTCACATGAACAACTAATTCGTTATTTTCTACATCAACAACTACGTGACTATTATCCGTAATTGTGCCTGCAATTAATTCTCTCGCTAATTTCGTCTCAACTTGACGCTGCACATATCGTTTTAACGGACGAGCTCCGTACATCGGATCAAATCCAGCTTCTACAACAAATTCTTTCGCTGCGTCTGTTAATTCTACCGTAATATGACGGTCAGCTAAACGACCTTGTAATTCTTTTACAATTTTATCAACAATACCTTTAATTTCATTCGTTGTAAGAGGCTTGAATAAAATAATTTCATCGACACGATTTAAAAACTCTGGTCGGAAATGTCCTCTTAATTGTCCCATGACAAGTTCTCTTGATTCCTCTTTAATGGAACCATCTGCTTCTAATCCATCTAATAAATGAGCAGATCCAATATTTGAAGTCATAATAATAACCGTGTTTTTAAAGTCTACTGTACGTCCTTGCGAATCTGTAATGCGTCCATCATCTAACATTTGTAATAAAATGTTGAATACTTCTGGATGCGCTTTTTCGATTTCGTCTAACAAAATAACGGAATACGGTTTACGTCTTACTGCTTCCGTTAATTGACCGCCCTCTTCATATCCAACATATCCAGGAGGTGCACCAATTAAGCGTGACACAGCATGTTTCTCCATGTACTCAGACATGTCGATACGAATCATTTGCTCTTCACTATCGAATAAAGACTGTGCTAACGTTTTTGCAAGCTCTGTTTTACCAACACCAGTTGGTCCTAGGAAAATGAAAGAACCAATCGGACGATTCGGGTCTTTAATACCAGCCCGCGCACGAAGAACTGCATCTGATACTAAGCTTACCGCTTCCTCTTGTCCGATGACACGCTCTGATAAAATTTGCTCTAATCGTAATAATTTCTCACGTTCACCTTCAACGAGTTTTGCGACAGGAATGCCAGTCCAGCGTGAAACAATATCAGCAATCTCTTCTTCACTTACTTCCTCACGTAATAAACGGTTTTCTTGTTTATTATTCGCGCCCATTTCTTCTGCTTCTTTTAACTCTTTTTCAATTGCAGGAATTTTTCCGTGACGAAGTTCAGCTGCTTTATTTAAATCGTAATTACCTTCTGCTTCTCCTAATTCACGGCGCAGACGCTCTAAATGTTCACGTAAGTCACGAACTTTGTGAATATCTTCTTTTTCTTTCTCCCATTTCGCTCTCATGCTACTTGCAACTTCTTTTAAATCCGATAATTCACGTTGCAATGTTTTTAGACGTTCTTGGCTACCAAAGTCCTTCTCTTTTCCAAGAGCGGCTTCTTCAATTTCCAGCTGCATAATACGGCGCGTTACTTCATCTAATTCTGTTGGCATAGAATCAATTTCTGTACGAATTGTTGCGCACGCTTCGTCAACAAGGTCAATTGCTTTATCCGGTAAGAAGCGATCTGAAATATATCGATCTGATAAAACAGATGCTGCTACAATCGCGCGGTCATGAATATTTACACCGTGATAAATTTCAAAACGCTCTTTTAAACCACGTAAAATGGAGATTGTATCTTCAACAGTCGGTTCCTCTGCTAATACTTGTTGGAAACGTCTTTCTAACGCTGGGTCTTTCTCAATATATTTACGATATTCATCTAATGTCGTTGCCCCGATACAATGCAGTTCACCACGAGCAAGCATCGGTTTTAACATATTCCCTGCGTCCATCGCACCTTCTGTTTTACCAGCACCGACGATTGTATGAAGTTCATCAATGAATAATAAAATACGGCCTTCACTCTTTTTAATTTCATTTAATACAGCTTGCAGGCGCTCTTCAAATTCACCACGGAATTTTGCTCCGGCTACAAGTGCACTCATATCTAATGCAAAGATTGTTCTATCTTTTAACCCTTCTGGTACATCTTTTTTCACGATACGCTGTGCTAATCCTTCAACAATTGCTGTTTTACCAACACCTGGCTCACCAATTAAAACAGGGTTGTTTTTCGTTTTACGTGAAAGAATGCGAATAACGCGGCGAATTTCACTATCTCGTCCGATAACAGGATCAATTTTCCCTGCTCTCACTTCCGCCACTAAATCACGGCCATATTTTTCTAACGCTTCATAAGTTGCTTCTGGATTTTGACTAGTCACTCTTTGATTCCCCCGAACTGTCATTAAAGACTGTAATAAGTTATCTTTCGTAATATGCAATCTTGTAAATAAATGATTGATATCGCCTTTTTCTTCAGAAAAAGCAAGCAATACATGTTCTACTGAAATGTAATCATCCTGCAGTTTTTCTGCTTCTTTCCCTGCTCTTACAAGCAGTTGCTGCAGATTGCTTGTTATATACAATTTCCCAACTTCTGCTCCGCTTCCCGTTACAGAAGGTTTCTTTTTAATTACATTTTCTACATCTTGCTTCAATGCTTCTATATCAACATTCATTTTTTGAAATATACGTACTGCTAATCCATCTTGCTCCTCTAATAATGCAAGTAATAGATGAACAGTATCCACCTCTTGGTGATGATGAGATACCGCTAAAGATTGGGCACTCATAATCGCCTCTTGTGTTTTCGTTGTCATTTGATTTAAGTCCATCTTTACAGCCCTCCAAAAGTTTGACTTTCTTTGACCTTTGATTTGATTATACGCCAACTTACTTTTTTATACAATAAATTTGCCTATGTATTTTCAAACTTATTATTGGAAAAAGAAAAAGGGAGCATTCATTATGCTACTTAAAAAAGTACAGTAAATGAAATTATATTATGTAACAAAAAAAAGCCGCAATAAAGATTGCGGCTTCTGTTACGGTTTTCTTTTATATGTCCACTGACGGTTATGATTCGTGTTATCTGGAAACTTTTCACCGGCAGTTAATTGTACCATTTGCGGATTTTTTACCATACTTCCCGTTTCACCAATTTCTACGTAAACGCCATCATTTGGCGCTTTTTGTCCAGAACGAAACCTGCGATTTTGTCCCATCTTCATTCTCCTTCCATGACGTCTTGCCTCATTAGTATATCCATTTTAAAAGAAAGCTTTTCTGTCATGTTTAGGAAACAAGTACTACAGTTCACCGATTTACAATATATATAATTACACAAGCTTAAGCAGGGATTACTTCCTTACTTGTAGAAAAAAAAGAAACCAACCTACCTGTAGGCTAGCTTCAAAGGAGAGTCAAACATATACGAGAAGATTACATGTTTATTATAAGCCTCCTCATACGGGCAATGTAACCCTTTTCACAATTTGTACATAATGAAAGAAACATTGTTTGAACTTTCTAAAAAAATATTGACTTTTCTTGATTTCCAACGAGAAATAGTAGACACCACCGTACTTTGCGACGTAAGATGGATATATAGTGAACTTTCCATCTATGGTGGTCTCACCCAGTCTAACCTCTTATTTCTGCATATTAAAAACGGAAATACAGATAGATACAAAAAATTATTATAAGAGGTGAAATTATGAGTAAACAACATTTAATCGCATTAGACTTAGACGGCACTTTATTAACAGACAACAAAATAATTTCCACTCGAACGAAACAGACAATTACAAAAGCAAAGGAACAAGGGCATATCGTCGTCATTTCAACAGGACGTCCATTCCGTGCTAGTTTTGATTATTATAAAGAACTTAATCTTAATACACCGATTGTAAACTTTAATGGTGCTTACGTGCATCACCCTCTTGATTCAAATTGGGGCACACATCACTCTCCACTTGAGCTAGCAACAGCCCAAGAAATTGTCCGAGCTTGCTTTGATTTCGGCGTAAAAAATATATACGCTGAAGTGATGGATGATGTGTACGTTCGTGAAATTGATGAAGATAAAAAACACATTTTCGAATTTGGTTCTCCAAAGATTTTCACAGGAGATTTATTAAATATTTTAAACGACCATCCGACTTGTTTATTAATTGACGCACACGATGATCATTCCGTTGCAATTCGTCAACATTTAACTGATATGCACGCTGAAGTGATCGATCATAGAAAATGGGGCGCACCTTGGCCAATTATTGAAATTGTAAAAAGTGGATTAAATAAAGCGGTCGGATTGCAAAAAATTTCTAGTCATTACAACATTCCAAAAGAGCGCATTATCGCTTTCGGTGATGAAGATAATGATTTTGAAATGATTGAATTTGCTGGTCACGGTATCGCAATGGGTAATGCAATACCTGAATTAAAATCACTCGCCAATCATACGACATTAACAAATGAAGAAGATGGCATCGCTCTATATTTAGAAGAGGTTCTTGGATTGTAATCTAAAAATTCCCTGCTTATAGTTTCTCGCCAAACGCTCATACTATAATTAGACGCCGAGTTAACGCGTCAATTGTTTTCAGCTAAATAAAGGGGGTTTTTCGAATGGGTAAAAAGAACAAATCAAAACGTTTTATCCAACAAGGAGCCGATGCTGTTATGAAGCATGATGCAAGATTCCCGTACAGAGGTACATTAGCTGAGGCAGAAAAAGCGAGAAGTAACTCTTCTTTTGGAGGGGTTTAAATGGGGAACTTACTATTCCAACAAGCTAGAGATGCTGTTGCAAATGCCGTATCTTGTTCAAGCGGCGCTGAACAACAAGATCTCGTATATACAGCAAAAAACGCTTTGCAATCCGCTTACGCAAACTCTTCAACTGCTGAGAAAGTTCAGCTACGCGAGATGCAGGAGCAGTTGCAAAACATTACGAATTTGCATTAAAAAAGAGGACCAGCTTTGGTCCTCTTTAATCTTTTCGAAACAATCCGAATACCCCGACCGTTTGCAGTATATTTGTGAACGCACCTGGGTCTACTTGTTTAATAACCCTTTCTAATTCGTACAACTCGTAACGAGTAATAACCATCATTAACATTTCCTTATTTTCATTTGTGTAAGCACCTGTTGCAGGTATAGTTGTAATCCCTCTCACTAATCGTGAGTGAATCGCCTTTCGTACGTCTGCACCATTTTTCGTAACGATTAACGCTGTTATTTTCACATGGCGAGTATGGATGGCATCAATAATTCTCGTTGATACATATAAAGTTACTAACGTATATAACGCTTTCTCCCACCCATACACATAACCCGCAGCGATAATAATAATTGCATTAAAAAAGAAAAAGTATGTACCGACAGGTTTATCTTTTATCTTAGATAAAATCATCGCAATGATATCTAAACCACCTGTAGAAGCACCCCATTTTAACGCAACCCCTACCCCAATCGCTGAAATAATGCCGCCAAAAATTGCATTTAGTATAATATCGTTCGAAACCGCTCGAACTGGGATAATTTCTAAAAACAAGGTCATAAATATAACGCATAGAAAACTAAAAAACGTAAAAGCCTTCCCAACCTTTTTCCACGCTAAAATAACGACAGGAATATTAAATAAACTAAACAACACCCCTGTAGATATATGAATAGATAAAAAATCACCTAATATTTGTGATAGTAATTGAGACAATCCAGCAAAGCCACTCGCGTACACTTTCGCTGGTGTTAAAAACAAATTCATTCCAATCGCATTTAATAAACCTGCGATAATTACAACGATTAATTTCTTAATAAGTTCGGTATAATTCAACTTCAAATCCATCTCTAATCCACCTTTACCCTTCATAAATGCACCGCTATACATAGTCTTTACGAAAAAGGAAATGATAAACGTACAACGTTTAGAAATGGAGTTGATACATATGCCACATACGAGTGATAACGACAAAAAAGCTCGCGATAATAATGCAAAACGCACGCAAAAAAATGAGCAAGAGCAAAAAAATATTCAGCAGGGCAAGCGCGCATATTCCAAGAAGACTGATCACCTTTGATCCCATCGTACATCAACATAATTGTTGATGTACTTTTTTTACATTTCACAGGAAAAAACATTAAAAATTCACTTCATGTTCACTTCTATATTCTACAATAGCGATAACATATTCGGATGAGGTGTTAGCATGAGAGGGAAACATATTTTCATTATTACTGCACTAATAAGTATATTAATGCTTTCTGCTTGCGGACAAAAGAATGGCTCAGCTACAGTCGCTACAGCAACAGACTCAACCATTACGAAGAGCGACTTCGAAAAACAATTGAAAGATCGTTACGGAAAAGACATGCTATACGAAATGATGGCATACGACGTTATTACGAAAAAATATAAAGTATCTGACGATGATGTAGATAACGAGGTCCAAAAAGTAAAAAATCAATTTGGAGACCAATTCAAAGGATTTTTAGAAAACAATCGTTTAAAAGATGAGGCTGATTTCAAAAATCAAATGAAGTTCAAACTCGCTCTGCATGAAGCGGTTAAGAAAAGCGTTACAGAAAAAGACGTGAAAAACCACTATAAACCAGAAATTAAAGCGAGTCACATTTTAGTAAGCGATGAAAATGCAGCGAAAGAAATAAAGAAAAAACTAGACGCTGGTGCTTCATTTGAAGAATTAGCAAAACAAGAATCACAAGATCTACTATCAAAAGAAAAAGGCGGAGACCTCGGATACTTTAATTCAGGTACAATGGCGCCTGAATTTGAAACAGCTGCCTACAAACTAAAAGTTGGCGAAATTAGCAATCCCGTCAAATCAACGAACGGCTATCACATTATTAAATTAACTGATAAAAAGGATTTAAAGCCTTATGATGAAGTGAAAGACTCCATTCGTAAAAACTTAGAAGAAGAACGTATCGCTGACCCTACATTCAGTCAAAAACTATTACAAGACGAATTAAAAAAGGCAAATATTAAAATAAATGATAGTGAATTAAACGATACATTTTCTCTTATATTTGAGCGGGGAAACTAAAAAAGCACGGTCTTATTTAAAAAGATAAGACTGTGCTTTTTTTATTTCATGTTTTATTGCTTGTATTCTAGCCTATGATACATTCTTCTGCATAGCAAACAAATACTTGCTTTTCCGAACGTAAAGATACTATATAATACTCATCTTCAAAATGCCCTACTATATAACCCATTTCCCCCGCCAGTTCAATTGTTTCTTTATTGAAATATACTCTTGTCCGATCAAATTTCATATACTTTATGATACTCTCTAACTCATTTTCGTTTACTTCCTTTTCAGAGAAAAGGAACATGAGGCTTCCCTCCATACATACAGGAGAAATCACATCGAAAATATCAGTTGCAGGATCATACTGGTTTATTAAAATTGCGCTCTTTACGATCGACTTTTTCCAGTTTAACTCTTTTAATTCTTTTTCCCAAATATAATTTTGCACCTTTGTTAATTCTTCTTGAACCCCTTCACAATTCACTAAAAGATATAAATGAAATTTCGACATCATTGTTTCCATAAATTGTTCCATGCTTGTATCAACATCAACTATATATCTATTAATTGTTGATAACAAATTCAAAATTTTATCATTTTCAAAATTATCATGCTCATCTAATACTAGAAAATATTCGTTTTTTTCCGTTGCAGGTTTGTGTATTTCAATATATTTATCCATATTTTCTCCTTATATCCGAATGGATTGTCCGCTGCGATTCCTTTTGCTTCGCTTTTTAATACGTTATCCCATGCATCATATTCATAGCTTGCGACTATTTGTCCATCTTTGTCGGTCATTGCTATTACGTCACCGCGCGGGTTGTAGTGGTAGTATACCGATTGATCTTGTATTTTCATTGCTAGGCGGACGCCGTCTTTATTGTAAACGTATTGACGGAGGACTTTTCCGTTTACGTTCTTTTCAATACGACGGTTTTCGTTGTCGTATTTATATGTTGCGAACGGTTTGCCTTCCCCTTTTTTCGTTACAGCAACAAGTTGGTCTGCTTCGTTCCATGTGTATGTGTATTTCCCATCAGATGTACGGTTACCATTTGCGTCATACGTTAACGATTCGTTTCCGAATTTTAGAAGTTGATTTCCTTCGTTAAATGTTGCGATTACTGATTTTGTTTCTTTTCCATTTTCTGTTACTTTCACGCTCGTACGATTGCCAAATCCATCATACGTGTAGTCTCTAACTGTTCCATTTGGTGTAGATTCTTTTAATAATTGATTAATTGGATCATATACATAATTTGTTTCCGTTATTTTCCCATCAGGACTTTCATGTTTAATCTTCGTACGTTTTCCTGTTTTGTCATACTCATATTTCTCTAATAGTAGCATTTGCTTTGGTGTTGCAATAGCTAAATCCGATAGTTTCCCTGTTTGATCATAATTATACGTTGTACTAGCATCATTCGGTGCGATATACGTACGTACGTGGCCATTCTCATCTGTTTTCATTCTTACAATTAACAATTTAAATAATTTTCTGATGATCTCCAATATAAAAACGACAATATTGTGTCTTTTTTTCTAAAAATGTATATTTTCCGACAATTTACCATTTTATATTCTTTTTTCCTTATAAATACAGTAAAATATTTGTAGATTAAACGTTTTATTACACCTTATTTACTTTTTATCTACTTTATAATAAAAAAAAGAACTATTTTTTCTCTTAAAAATTTAGAGAAAAAATAGTTCTTTTTCATTCACTTTATTTCTTAAAGTAAGTCCAACCTTCTTCTTGGTAAATCTTTTCTTCTTTCATCATTTTACCAAGCGCACGCTTAAACGCAGCTTTACTCATATTGAAACGTTCTTTAATGTCTTCTGGGTGGCTCTTATCCCAAAACGGCATTGCTCCGCCTCTTTCTTCCATATATTCATAAATTACTGCAGCATCATCTTCCATTCCTTCTTCTTTACGAGGAAGAAGTGAAATGTTGATTGTACCGTCATCTTTCACGTCAATAATACGACCTGTTACACGCTCACCGATGCGGACTTGTTCTTTTCTTTCTGTATGGTGTAAGAAAGCACGGAAATGCTCATCAGTTAGTATGAATGAACCAACTTGAAGTGAACGATACACACGTCCATTGACGTTTTTATTACGCATAGATGGCGTCGCATCTACGATAATTTCTTGCATATCACTGTCTCTTGCTGGAAGAGCGATTAAACGATCACGATTCGTTAATTTTAACGTACAATATAATTCGTCGCCTACTTCTGGCCATACTGGCATATAAATCGGGAACTCATCAAGTGGAATTAGTATATCTTTTGATACACCAATATCAACAAACACACCTAAACTAGGAATAACTTCTACAACCTTTACCCAATTCCAATCATGTGTTGTAATAATTGGTTCCTTCATTGTTGCTGAAATACGATTTTGATGATCAAGGTATAAGAATACATCAATCGTATCGCCTTCTGCAATTTCTCCAGCTACTTCGTTTTTATGTAGGAAGATTTCTTCCTCTTCGTTTCCAACCATATATCCGATTTCCGTTTCGCGTAAAACAGTTACCTGTTCAATCGATCCTAATTGCAAATACATATTTTTTAATTCCCTTCTATATATATAAAGTTATCTTTTTTATCATTCCAAACAAAAGTTAATTATAACACGATTTTTCCTTTATTTGTCCAACTGCCCAAAATTCACTATAATAAAGTGAAGCTACATGAATATCAGTATGAAAACACTTAAGTCTAAGCTCGTTTTCAGCTATACTTTAGTATGTACAGTACATAAAAAGATTAAAAATTTATTTGGAGGTGCTAACTATGGCAAAAGATAGTTCTTTTGACATCGTTTCGAAAGTAGAATTACCTGAAGTAACAAACGCAATTAACATCGCATTAAAGGAAATCCAAAACCGATATGACTTTAAAGGAAGTAAAAGTGATATTAAACTAGAAAAAGAAGTACTTGTTTTAACTTCTGACGACGAGTTCAAATTAGACCAAGTAAAAGACGTTTTAATTTCTAAACTTGTAAAACGTAACGTTCCAATTAAAAACTTGGACTATGGAAAAGTGGAAGCTGCGACTGGTAACACTGTTCGCCAACGCGCAACGTTACAACAAGGTATCGATAAAGATAACGCGAAAAAAATTAACAACATCATTAAAGAAATGAAATTAAAAGTGAAAACACAAGTACAAGATGATCAAGTACGTGTTACAGCGAAAAGCCGCGATGACTTACAAGCAGTAATCGCAGCCGTTCGCAGTGCTGACTTACCGATTGACGTACAATTCATTAACTATCGCTAAAAAGAAAACTCCTCTTAATTAGAGGAGTTTTTCAGAGTGTTGGGAAACCCTTTAGGGTTCCCAACATTCTGCAATCCTTTTTAATTTTAGTAAATGAAAACAATAT
>NZ_JAEHBO010000113.1:0-11910 GCF_016483575.1 Bacillus cereus group sp. N12 | reverse complement strand
TTCTAGCTTCGTCGGCAGCGTCAGATGTGTATAAGAGACAGTTTACTGTATTAACAGTATTCCATGATGGTTAAGGAATTCCTATAAAGAAAATAGCCCTGATATATATAGGGCTTGGTTTTTAGCACGTTATAATTAAGGCCATATAAGTATAATAAAAGCAATTAGTAATATCCCGCACCTCATCGTCGGTTGACCCATTTGAGATCCGTGCTTATTAGAAATTGAACCTGCAATTATAAGAAATACACCAGCTAATATAAGAAATAACATGGTGAAAATTATCAAATTCATCCCTCTTAACTTTTAATACACCCATTATAATTAATACAATAGCTCTTAATTAACAAAAACAACATCCATAATTAAGGTGCACAGTAAATTGACCTCAAAAAAATTCTTAAGTGACATATCGTTAAATCGATTTAAATATTAAGTATACTTTGTGCACTACTTTTTATAAATTGATATATATACCCCTCTTAATTTCTCACTTTATTTTTAATTAAGAATCAAATTATTTATGAATGAAATTGTATTATATTGGCTTAAATATTATGGGATTTGAATTACGAATAATAACAAAACGGTTTTAAACGATCTTACACTAATCGTATCGAATTTATTTTATACTGATACCTATTATATCAACGCATCCACAAAAGGTTGTTACAAAGTAATCTGAGGGTCTGTTTTTCAACTTAAAAATTTATTTTTTAAAGTTTTTGTAAATAAAAGGAAGAAGAATCCATTTGCACATGAATTCTTCTTATTTACTGCTTTAACTTAGTGTAATCTGTATTGACCTGTTAATTGTTCTTCAGCCATTCGAACTAAACGTTTTGTAATTTCTCCACCGACAGAGCCATTTGCACGTGATGATGTATCAGGTCCTAATGTGACTCCTAATTCACGAGCAATTTCATACTTCATTTGCTCAATAGCACTTGCAGCAGCAGAAACAAGAATTTCATTTGTATTACTTTCGTGTCTTTGAATATTCATAATTGCACCTCCATTATATTTGTATATAACTTGTGCCTAATTATGATATTTATGCATGAGTAACCTAGTTTCTTCTAGTATTTTTAGTGGAACCCTTTTTCTTTCTCTCTTTCCTATATTCCACTAATTGAATTTGAAACACATCTGAATCCTTAATTCCTAAAACATTCGCTTCTTCTATAAATGAACGCCAGGACTCTACTTTTCTTGATTTTTCTTAATGTGTAGATCTTTGAGTACTCTATAATTAACCCTCCTCAAAAGTTAAATAATGTACATTGCATTTCAGTATAAAAATAAAACCGTCTGTAAGAACGGTTTCTCTTTTCATTATTTTTTTATGGCTCTACGCTTTTTTATTTTTTCTTTAATATATTTTATGTTGCGTATGCCTAGACGAATTGACGCGAAGATAAGGTAAATCATTATAATGACGTAGACTACTAACCAACTCGTATAAATATATGTACCCTGAAATCCATTTTCAGTAATCCAGTTAGTGATCCACATTCCACCAAAATAAACTGGGATTGTTAACAAGCTTACGTCTTTAGGATCTGTTGCAAGATAAATCATTAGAAATAGAAAAGCAAGTGCCCCTATCGTACTAACATTTTCAAGAATCATTTTCGAAAACCACCTACTTTATAATTTATATTATATAAATAACCCACTATCTTACTCGCATATTGTCCCTGTATTTTTGATTACTGCTTCTTCTTTCTGCTGTCATATAACGACTTCCCTACCATGATGAGAAATATAATAAATATAGTTATATAAGGGTTATCGAATACTAGGAAATATACACTAACTGCAAACATAAATGCTAAAATTAAATATCCCAATTCCCCCACCTCGTCATGCCAAAAATATATTCATACTTTTAGTTCTTTCCTTCTTATTTAAGGTTTTAAAGCCTGTTTTTCTACCTTAAACAGGCTCTTTTATTTTCATAAAACCCCAAAATTAAGCAGTAAGACTCCCTCCACTGACAGAGCCAATCGTACGTACTAATGTATCTATTCCAAGTGTAACCCCTTAGTTACAAGCTGTCACTAAACTTAACTACTAAAGTACTTTTAATTGAATGTATTTTTTTTATCAATAGAAATTACTTTCTTATTATTTTTTCATACGAATAAAACCCTTTTTAATCATATAAAAAACACATAATAAAACAAGGTTTTTATATTGAAATCTTACATCAACATATCCGCAAATGAAGTCCCAACATTATTCTTCCGTTTCATATGCTTCTCTAAATAGATTTTTGTTGTTTGGATATTTTCGTGACCCAGTGTTTGCATTAAGTGGTATAGATCCGCATTCCCTTGTTCAACTGCCATGATTGCAAATGCATGACGGAATGTATGCGCTGTTACAGGGTTTTCACGATACTGTAGAAATTCTAAATTTGTCTTTTTTATCATATCTGTTACCTGATTCGATAACGTTTTCGAATTATAAAAATTACCCCTTTGATTTACTAATAAAGGACTTTCATCTCCCTGGTCCAATGCAGTTTGGAACCCTCTTCTCCTTCTCATTTCACAAATACATTGATACAAATGTTCTGAAATGAAAAGTTCACGCACTTTATCTCCTTTACCTGTTACTTTTAACCAGTACTTTCCGTCATAGTGTAAATCTTTGACTCTTGTTGTACACAATTCTTGAATTCTTGCACCAGTACTTGCCAGGGCTAGTAAAATTGTATAGTTTACTAAATGTCCTTGTTCTTTATAAAAACCTAAAATTTTCATTACTTCCTCATAAGATAAGTCCCGATTTGGCCGATCCTGTTCATTTACATTGGCTCGCTGCAGTTCTTCATGAAGAGGTCTTTCAATATAAGCAAATACATGAAGATGTTTTAAAAAAGAACGTATAAGTACTGATTTTTTTGCAAGTGTTGCGATCGCGTACGTATCTCCATTTCTACCGTTCTCTACCTGCTTCAACCAAGCATTATATTTACGAATATGCCAAGGTTGCAATGTTTTTAATAAAGATTCTTTTTGCTGTACCTCTTCCCCGTTCAATTCAAATTCTTCTGCATGCTGCACTATGCACTGACAAAATGACAAGATTTCGGACACATAACTCTTTTTCGTATCCTCTTTTCTATTCTTCTTTTCATCCATATCTTTTTGTAAATGTACAAAATGATAAATAACTTCTATATCACTTAAATATGTATACTTACTCTTCCCCTCTTTTTCTGCAACCTCCATCTTCTCTTCCACCTTATCTACATAACCATTGTTATGCAGAAATGGAATGATACCACTTATATTCTCTACATATGTATCAATATACTTACTTTTATTGTTTATAATAGGTACATTTTCTTTTATATTATTATTACCCATAATTCGAATTCACCTCTCCTATTGAAGATTATGAATATAATTCTCTTTATTACCTATACTTATTATTTTATTTTACTTCTATCCATTATACAAATGATAATTTACTTTCTTTCTGTAAGAATGCACCATTCTTCTCTATTTACATATATTTATATTTTTTCATAATTTATTAGTAAATAGATATAGTTTAATTATTTATCATTTAACATTAAAATTACTTTTATAATAAAACCAACTATAAAATACAATTAAAATATAAAACAAATTACATGTATTTTTAAATTATAAAAATGTATAATAACTTTAATAATTTCTATTTCTCATTTTAAATATCTATCATATTCTGATATGATAGATACATATCTAAAATACTAGCAAACAATAGTTATGGAGGTGTCCTTACATGACACAAGATTTATTGTTCATTACAAAACCTACTGTAACGACAAAAGAGGCAGCCGGCTTATTAGGAGTAACGGTACAAACAATTTTACAAAAAGAAAAAGATGGATTAATAGAATGTGTATATAAAGATAACTGGAAGCAATTCGGTAGTAAGATTTTCTATTTAGAGGATATTGAACATTTAAAAAATATCGAAGAGGTTGAAGGCTATAGCACAAAAGAAGCAGCTGAAATTCTCAATGTAGCACCATCTACAGTTTTTACCTATATCAAATCTGGTAAATTACCTGCTTCAAAGATTGAAAAACGTGGAAAAGAAGTATATATCATTGATAAAGATGACCTTGGAACTTTTCAACTTACTTATGAAAAAACTACATCAAAAGAGCGAAAAACATTCATTACAAAGATTCAAGAAGAAGAGATATATTTATATCAATTATTAACACATCAACATACCGGAAAAATAGCTAGGGTAATAGAAATCAGTGGAGCAGATGGCAAGATTCTTACAGAAGACGAAGAAATATTCCCTCTGTCCACTTATAAAGAACATGATTACTCATTTGATTCTTTCCATAAACAAGCAGTAATTACGAAGCGAGGGTATTTATCTTTTTCATTTAAAAAACCTCAGCTATTTCATTCCATCACCTATAATCTAATAAATTTATTTTATAAAAAACTAGGTGTCACAAATATGCGATTGAGTATTTCATCTGATACTATCAAATTAGAAATTAAACCCTTCGTATTACAAGTTGATCCATTGCAGTTTCAAGAGGAGATTAAATACTTACATTCTCATATGAAATCCGGCACGATACTTCCACATGTAGAAGGTATTTACTTTAAAAGTAATGTAGAGTCATTAACTTTTCATGCAGATCATGAATTCAAGAAAAAAATAGTGCAAGTGGCAGCGGATGCAGGCATGGGACAGGAAGAATTCCTATTACAAGCTGTAAAATCTTATATAAGAGATTTAGAACAACGATAAATATTTATTAAGAAGAAAAAGCGTAGGAATTGAATCTTTCTACGCTTTTTAAAGTATTCAATTTAAATACTCATTTCCATGAAATCACCATATACACTATTAACTTATTAGGAATGCTTATTAATTTTAAATTAAGACAATCTTTGCAGAAAAACCATATATACTATATGAGCGTATATAGTAAACATATTTAAAGGAGAACAGAACATGATAAAACATATACTCAGTTTTATACTTGGAACATTTGTTATGATAATTGGTTCCTTTTGGGTTATTCCCTACACCCTCCAAGCAATTGACAGTAATGTAAGCTATATTACTCCTGACAAAAAGTATTTTAGTAAGCTATATGAATATGATATTAAGCTGTGGATAATAGCAATCCTTATATTTTGTATTTTTTCTACAATTTCTGTTCTTATACTAAAGTCACCCGATTATAAGAAGAATAAAAGCACTCCTATAAAAAAATATAGTCAAACAAATGGGCGAAAAAAAGCAAAAAGAAGGCGCCGTAAATAATTGTTTTCTTATGTTAGGGTTTTTACTTCTAAAAATATCTTAGCGTATAATAACCGCGTTTTGACGTTGGTACCCCCTGATGGGATGGACCAATATGCTTAATTAAAAAATCATCAATTACTTTAATTTCGTATTCTTTATTTATAGTATCCATTTTCTTAGTGGAAATTTTCCGAATGTGTAAGTTTGAAAACATCACGTTCTGGAATGTGTTTGTATAGCATGTTTTCTTCTTTGACAAGAATATCATAAGAATGATAGTCGTGTTCAATCGAGCCGCCAAAATCTCTAATGTCAATTGTTCCAATGAGCTTCTTATTTCCGAATTTAAATGAAACTTTTTCACCTAATTGAAACTTCATTGGTGGAAAATCTCTATCTTTTTTCCAATACATGAGTTTCACTCCTAACATTTTTATAAGCCACGGTACCACCAGCACTTTAGAAAAAAAACACTAAGCAAAAAATAAAATAAACTATCCATTTGGACTGCTCATTTACATAATTTCCGTTATTGGAAGTCGTTTTAAAATTCTACATGTTTACTTTTTTCTTGTTCTTACGAATAAACCACAACACCACAGTTAAAAATAATAAAAAAATTAGTAAAAAGAGCGGTATTTTTTGAATAAAGAAAAATCCTTTCCAAAAATCTAACCTAGTACTATCAGGAGAATCTGTTGCCATCCCACCTATAAAAAAAGACAACGGAATAGCAAGTATATTTATCCCTAAACCAATCATTACGAATGATAGATTCTTCTTCCTGATTACTGGTAATGCAGACGCGATAAATAAAACCAATGCAGTACCCAGTATAAGAAACAGTGCTCCAAAATAAAATACAAAGTATAAAATAACATCGATTAAAGGTTCCATAATAGCCCTCCGAGGGATTGATTCTACAGAATACACTTATGTTATATAGAAAGTCAGGATACTGAACTTATTTATCCACATCTTCAACCTCATTTACATCTCTTTAGGAGATTTTCAATCCCCTCTACTACTGATTTCATATTAGTGTAATGAACTTCATTATTTTATTTTTTATATACTCTTTTTATACGAAATTACTTCTGTTTCTTCGCTTTTTCAACGCTACCTCTTTTATCGGCTATTCGTAAAGAATCACCTGTGAAAGACTTTACTGTGAAGGGTAGATTCTTTTCATAATCGTTCTCTTCGTTTTTCTTACCGTTTTCAATAAACTCTTTTAATGATAAGGTAATTTGTTTTTTGTCTCCATCGTATGACCAATTTCCTGTTGCATAGTTTTTCTTTTGTTGTTCTTTGTCTTGACTTTCATACATGGTCATCGTTCCGTCTTTTTTGAAGTCTATACTAAAAGTTACCTTTTCAAATTTATAAAAGTCCCATACTCCTACTAACTCCTTGCCGCTTGAAGATAGTTCAATTATTCCATCGTTAGGATTAGGCACTAAGTCATCATCAATATAGGTTTTATTGACAGAATCCTTCATATCCTTCTTCATCTTATCAAGTGCTTTTTGTCTTGCGTCAGGGTATTTCTCGTCTATCTCCTCAAACAGCCCTAACCACATATAAATCCCTTCTTCTATACTTTTCGTACCGTTTTCTACGATTTCTTTCATTTTAGCTGTACTGTACGTACCGTCTCCATACTTTTTAACCGCATCTTCTACTTTCTGCAAGTTTCCTTTAATATCCTTTGTCCCTCTTAGGATGGCATGCTCATAGTAGTCTTTAAATTGGGAAGGTGGGGTTAGGCTTGCAAATTTGTTTACATCATTCTTTGTTGTATCTATTTGGTCTAATACACTAGTTATATGAACTTTATCACCTGTAAATAATAAATTGTTTCTCTTCTCTAGTTCCTTCGCTTCATATTGAATGTTTACAAATTGTTCGTATAAACGATACGGATACTCTTTTTCTGAAACTTTTACCATCTTTATATCTGCATTATCTACTTCGTCTGAAGGAAACCCCTCTACATCGTTATCGTATCCTGACTTGTTTGTTTCTGGTTTACTTTCTCTACTATATGACTCAGCTTTCACTTCAGCCTTCTTTTCAGATTTATTCTTCTCATCTTTTTCAGTTTTAATTGTAGCTAATGCACCTCTTAATTGTCTTTCAATCTCTTCATCACTATAGTGCAAACGCTTCATGTCTTCTACCATTTTATCTGCTTTAAATTCTTTATCTACCAGTTTGTACTCTGACTGTGTAAGTCCATATGTTTCTGTTGTGCAACCCGCTAGCAAGAAACTTACACTGAGCCCTGTTAATGCGATACCTTTGAGTGATCTGTTCATATTCTTTTGCCCCTTATCTTTTCGTACTTCTTCTCTCCATCCATAGATAGTCCATTATGAACGTTTTCACGATATGTATTGTCTGCTATTACTGTTTTGCTTTCCTTACTACCTATTGCAGCCTGATTTATCTCATTTACCGTATCAGTATTAGGCATTAATTCGTAATATTATTACAAAAAAGGACATACCTATGCATATAACCGTTAACCAGATATATCTCTTTATTATTTTATAGTGAAATAAATAATGGGTCAAAGTAATTTTGATAAAATTATACAAAATAGGCATAATTTATCGATTGCTCAGCAATAGATAATCTGGATAAAGAAAAAACACTAAAGAATATCACCGTGTAGAAAACTCTAGTATCTTTGTAGAGCATTTTAATGGATATGCCATACGGAGAGATAAAAAAGGACCTCTTACGGAAAGATAAGAGGTCCTCAAGAAGATAAAAATGTTGTATTTGAAACACGCGAGTTTCTCCTTTATATTATAACACGATATATCAATATATTTAATATATGTGTTATTAATGGAGAGTGTATGTTCAAAAAACACACAGAATGTTAACTTGGAACCGTGTGCTTTCTTCTGTTATCCTATTTTTTTCTATGCCGTGATTGTAACGAGTGATGATATACCCTGTAAACTGACGAACAATTGTACCAAGTTCATCTAATTTCTCTTCCGTTACCCCATTAATAAACAGAACAAAATTACTATCGGACTCGGAATCTGTTGGGATAGAACCAATTGTGAATTTATAATCTGTCGTTTCTGTTACCGTTTCTTCGAACGACTTCTTCACTTCATATTGATATTTTTCTATACGAACAAACATATCTCGCCAGAATAAATCGTCAATTTCCGTTTGATGATACCAGACTTTACGGAAGTAATCAGGAATACTTATTGTGTGTTCTAACAAGTATCCCTCTTTCTTTGTTAAGTGATTGATTATAGAATGAATCGCGTCTGCTATATAATGCGCTGTGGGATGATTATGAACTAAAATACGACGTGTTTCCTGTCGCACTTTAATTATAGCTATTTAAAAAAATGAGAGGGCATTCGAGATTATCCAATGATTTCTAGGTGCGATTTAAGTATAGCGGCTATCCATACAGGCTGGTTTTCAGAATATACTAGAGTCCCTACAGATTGAATTGTTCCTTTGTCGGTCAACTTAACCTTTTTTCTAAAGAACAAGTGTAGGTGATTGAAAAGATTTGCTTACGAAATAAACTCTAACAAGTTTCAGATTTAAGTTAAACTAAGCTTATAAATTCAATTTTATTAATCTGTGTTTTTCTTTTACATAATAGTAGAATAAAAAGGTTATCAAAGGCTGCACGAAACTCTCAGCAGATGATAACCTTTTAAAATATTGTATCAATGATTTTGATAGCTACTTACAAATATATCATTGAGCCACTCCAAATACATTGATTTCAGCCGCACTTGTCCATGGATTATTGTTTACCTCGCTTAATGCTCGTAGTCTAATATAACGACCTGTCTTGTTTGCAAAGCTGACTTCTTTCAAATTAGTATTATTTGCAAAAGCACCTATGGACACAGCTGTTCCCCAATTCACTCCATCACCACTGACGTAAAACTCATAGTCCTTAATCGTCCCATTTATTTGGCCGTCTTGCCTTGGCAGGTAGCTAAATTTGGAGAGGTTATAGCTCGCACCCAAATCAATTTGAATCTCGTGTGGCATTGGAGCTACGGGGCTCCAGTTTGTATGCCAAAAAGTGTCTTTGTTTCCATCAAAGGCATACGTACCTAAATTGTACCAATTATAGCTATCTACATATTTTAGTGACCAGTTTGTTTGCGGAATTAAACTAGCTTCTTTTGTTGTGACTGCTACATTCATAGCAGAATTACTTGTACTTGTAGTTGTAATCGTTACTCCTGATTTTTCTCCCGTGTAGGTATTACTATTCGGATTGGTGTCTGGACCAAAGGAAGCAGCATGATTTTGATTCGTGTAATAGAACGGGTCTTGGTATTCACTGACGGATTGCTCTATATCAATGAAAGAATGAGGATCACTGGAATTATTATTCATGGATTCATCAATATGCCAAACCGCAATACCACCAGAATTTGTTGGTAAGCTCGCATCATATCCAACCTTTGCGCGATTCTCAACTAAAAAATACGTATTATCCTTTAAAGGAATCTTTAACACATTATAGTTATTTGGGATCGCATTTAGAGTAAAATTGTTAGTAGTATTTACTACATTTGGTGTTACAAATCCTAATTTTACTTTTGACCAAGCATCCATATGACCGGGTGTAGCTCCATAATCTTCTCCTTGAAGACTATTCCAAGATCCGTTCCCCATTATACTTAGACTACCCACATGATTATTATCACCATATAGATCTGGCAGGCCAAAGGAATGACCTAATTCATGAGCAGGGATACCAATCGTTGCCATATGACCATATTGTTTTTCACCCTGCGCCGTATACATGCCTGATACAGTAACACCATCGTGATTTGTATTGGGAGCATACGACTGATGTGCCCAAATATAAGGAAGTGGAGCACCAGGAGCAGCCTGTTCATTGCCAGCAAGAAAACTTACAATGTAGAAGCCATCTTTAGAGTCAATGACTTGATCATTATTAGTATCAAAACTAGCAAAATTCACTTGAGAATCAGCTTTAGCCAATGCATCTGTTATAACCGTACTCATGCTTTTTCCTGATGTACTCGGATGAGCATAGTCTAATTTTATTTTAACTACCCCATCATTTTGCGTACCATACGCTTCGGAAGCTGGAGTGATCTGTACTTTTCCATTACTTACTTCATTATAGTAATTCTTTACTGACTTTTGATTTGTAGAAAAGAATTTGTTACTCCAATCGTTATCGCTATATGCAATATCAACATCTGTAAACCCAATCAACAAAACAAGTAATTTTTTGGTCCCTATAACTGGAGTGACAGTTCCATCAATATTTTTTGGTGATTCTTTTTGTAATGTATTCATGTGCTCCTGTTTTTTCTTTGCTTGAGGGTTGTATTTCGTTATCCATTTGTTCAAATTGTTCTCATTTACCGCCATTGAAGGCTTCTTATCAATTTTATATTTTTTCCCCGTCGATTTTAGTTCATCTGATGTAAGCTCCGCGTAATTCCAATACCCCTTCTGATCTTGTAAAATCACGTCGCCATCCTTTGTACTTACCCAATGGAACCATTCATCTCCATGTAACGTGCCCTCAAAAGATTCGCCTGAAGGCTGCTTCATTTTGACAATTCCATCGTGTGCTGGTGCGGCAAAAGCATTCGTTTGAACATACAAAACACAAATTAAAGAAAAAACGGACATGAACAGGAATTTAAAAATTCTTTGCATAAACTTTCCCCCTTTTTCAATGGTATGTGGCATATTCTGTTGATAGCCAGACTAGATTCATACATGGAATAAATCGAGAGATACATCTGAATAAGACTAACAGAATACCTTTAATTATAATTACAATAAATTGAAAAAATGTTATTTTTTTAATTTGATTAATACTTTCTCAATATTAGTCAAAAAAACAGAATTGATGAAAGTTACATGTGGAGTTCCGGAAAAAATTATACTTTTTTAGAATGTATATAATGCCACACCACATGTTGAATAACCCAAATTACATAAAGCAGCCCAGTCTTGTGTACCATGCTTATTTTTAGGTTTTATAAATCCCGGCTCTTTTGCAAGTTGTAGAAGAATATGTAGAGATTCACCGAAGAAGTGAAATTCATCTCGAATCGATAAATACATAGAACAACGCCATCCTTTCCTATAATTCTGTAGAAAGAATAGCGTATTTTTCATTTAAAAGGTACTATTTGAACTACCCCACTTTCACTTCGTTTAGAAGTGGGGATTCCTAAGTAAAGAGTTCTATCGAACTCTAATTTATTAGGCTAACCCCGCAGTCCTTGCGGTTAGAAGCCTTATAGCTTCATTCTTTAGATTGATACTTGCGTTAATATCCCTATCATGGTGTGTAAGGCAAGAAGGGCAGTCCCATTTACGTAGGTTTAGATTTTTAACGTCTTTGTTTTGATATCTACAACAAGAACATAATTGGCTGGAAGCAAATGTTTTCGATACGACAATGACTTGTTTGCCGTACCATTTTGCCTTATATTCCAACATAGTTCGAAACTGAGACCATGATACCTCACTAATTGCTTTTGCTAACTTATGATTCTTTAACATATTCGATACTTGCAAATCCTCTATACCGATAACATCGTGGTTTTTGAT
>NZ_JAEHBO010000112.1:0-12264 GCF_016483575.1 Bacillus cereus group sp. N12 | reverse complement strand
TTCTAGCTTCGTCGGCAGCGTCAGATGTGTATAAGAGACAGAATAATAAGTGTTTGTCCATACGTCTTATATGTAGTTTGTATGTGTAAGACGTATAAAACAAATAACCTTGATAATAGTACGTTATTTTAGGGGTATTATATATTGGAATTATAATTCCAGAAAAAATATACATAAATACTGCACTCATATTTATTATTTAATAGTTATTGTTAGTTATATGAAACCTGATATTTACATGTTTTATTTACTGCTTATATGAACGACTTTCATGTACGTCTTATATATTTGACGTTGATATATAGGACATTGTTTCGATTTTATATTTTGTAAATGTTATATAAGTCTTGTATATAACAACTTAATATAAGGCTTATATATAATGACTTGATATACGTCTTACAATGATGTAATATATTTTTAGGAATAATTAACCAACGTTTTAAGGGGGGGACAACTTGAACGAGGTATTAAGTGAAAAATATAAACAAAACAAGTTCACTGAAGAAGTTGTGGAAATGTTTGCAGACATTATTGAAGGAGACGAAATACTCTACAATGTATTTCATTACATAGGATCTCAAGTAAACAAACAATACCAAGAGACAAAGTATATGAGAGGAATCTCAATAAATGAAATAGTAGAAAGTGTTGTTATTGATAGGAGAGTAAAGAAACCTAAGGGTAAATCCTATTCATTAGAACTTGAAAGAACTAACATTTCAAGAAGATCGGCAGAAGGTAGTGTTGCTACTTTAGCTTCAATGTCATTAATAACAGAAAAAATTATGCATCCGTATAAGTTTTTAATTTCAACTATTAGGGGACAACAAGTATTAGTTGAATTAGGGAAACGTAAAAAAAGTAATGAGAATAAGGGAGAGATAAAATAATGGCAAAAAACTTTCTGAAAAACGAAGTAGCTGTGAAAATGACTATGGTTGGTTTTGGTCAAGCTGGAACTAGAATGGTAGATAAGTTTGCTGAGTATAAGCATACAGACGGTACAGCAGTTTATAATTGCCTAGCATTGAATAGTAATGATGGGGATTTAGCTGAACTGAAAAATGTGCCGAAAAGTAACCAAGTTTCACTAAAATTAGGTGGTTTAGGTAAGAATCCTGAGCGTGCTGTAAAGGTTTTAGAATCTAATGAAGAAGCTAAAGATAAACTAAAAGAATTTATAACGGAACGTGTTAGACCAACTGATGAATTAGTACTATTTTTTGCAGGTTTAGGCGGTGGTACAGGTACATCTACAATTATTCAAGCAATTGAAGAATTCTCCGCTTTTCATAATAAACCTGTAATTGCTGAAGAACTTAAAAGTATGGCAATGAAAATTCCTAGAGAAGAATTAATAAAAAATCAACAAAAGTATGCAAGAATTGCTTTCAATAATGCTATTGAGCGTAAAGATTTCATTAAAATGGGTATTGTAGTTACACTTCCAGTTAGAGCGGATGGGCCTGATGTACTAAGACAGGTGAACAAATTTTCACAAGAAATTTGGAAGTTAGCTAATGATCCAGCGAAAGGCGTTGCATTTGTTGTATTTGCAGATAACCAACACTTCTATGATGAGTTTAAGGGATTAAACGAAAATGAGAAAAAAGGCATTGGAAACTCACGAGACTATGCAAACCAACGCATTGGAGATATTATTCATGAGTTAAATACAGCTGCAAATGGTTCAGGAACATCAGTAATTCTAGATTCTCAGGACTTTAAACGAATTTTACTAGAAAGAACAGGCTGTTTAGTAATTAATAAGGTTTCACGTAATATGAATCAAATTGAAAACAGTAAAGAAATTGTAGATATGTTCTCAGAATCATTGAAAGGAAGCTCATTCCATCACCCTATTGACCTGATGAAGACAAATGAAAATGGAGATTTAGAGGCATCAAAGGTACATCATTTTGGGATGTTAGCAATTTTAGATGAACAGAAGAACATTGATGATTCATTTATGGATGATGCAAAAGTAGAAGTGACAAATAAACTGCCAATCAATGGAACTGTTTTTAATGGTTATTTAGTCAGTAAAAATGATTTTATGGGCAGCGTGTATACTTTCTATAAGACAGATGCACTACCATCACGATTATCTAAAGGATTAGTTGAAGAATATAATGAATTTAAAGAAAAACAAAGCCAAATCCATTATACAAAGTCTCAAATTAATACAATTGAAGCGCAAGACTTTGAGGATGATTTCAATATTAACTTTGGTGATTACTTTGAATTAGAACCAGTTAAAAATGAAGAGCCACAAGCACAAAATGATGAAGAATTAGCAGCATTTATGGATCCAGATAAGATGTTTGGATCAAAATAAAAAATAAGCCTGGGATTTTCCAGGCTTATTTTTCTGTTTTCATTACACTTTTCATATATTCAATCATGTTCTCATCAATATAGTTTTCTATAAAAAGTTGTTTTCTTGCGAGATCTTCCTCTTTTTTAAACCAGCCAACTTTTTTAATACGAGTTTCTTCTGGTTGTGCACTCCACTCTCTTTCAGCTTGTTTTCTTAACTCTGTACGTGCTCTATGTTGAATTATCATATTATCTAGTCTTTCTTGTCTTTGGCGCTCTTTTAACATTTCAGGGTCTTCTGGTTCAGGTAGCACCGCACGTATAGCATCTTCAAACTTTCCTTGATACTCTAATTCAATGTTTTGTAAATGCATTTGAATCTTTTGCTCTACTATTTTCTCAATAGTCGCTGCAGCTTCCTGCATGTTTAATGGGGTTGAGACTTCACTAGTTTGATTTTCTGGAGAAACTGGTCTTAGTTCGAATTGATGTGGTAAAAGCTCAATAATTGCATCTAGCGACCACTTTTCATCCCTCTTTAGCTTAATAAATAAAGCTATGTCTAAATCCAGTGTGTTATATAGCTTTTCATTTGTATTATTGGTTCTTAATGTTCCGTGTAACCCCTTTTCCTCTAGGGTATTGAACCAATTGTACACAGTGTTATGATGTCGGCCTACTAGTTTTGAAAACTCTGTTATTCGCCAAGCTTTTTCAAAAGCATCTTCATGACTAGAGTTTGTATTATTTGACTCCATATGTTCATTTGTATTTTTGTTATCTTGTTCAATCATCGTTATACCTCCTTGAAATATAATGGCCACAATAAAATGGAATTAACATATAAAGTGAGATTAACATGTTAAGTGTTTTTTCGGTAATATAAACCCGAATCCCTTTATTGATTGACATTCACATGAAATGTATCATTAATATGTAAAGCATTACTTGTTAACATAAAGTTGATAAATAAAGGGTTTGGAGTTAACTATTGTTAATATCTTGTTAATAATTCGTTAGTTGTTAATGATTATTGTTGCTATGAAATTAACAAATTAGTCTACAATATATTAATGATAAGAAAATATTAGTGATTTGTAAATAAATTATGAGGATATAGTATTAAACTTAAAGACTTAAAAGCTAAAAAGTATGTATAAATGTAAAGCGAAAAGCCAATACTAATAATAAATAAAGGCCTATATTTATTATTATTTAAGATATTTGGTAGTAGAAAGCTAAGAACTGTATAGTTAATTGGTTTCAGTAGGTCTTTAGAATGCACATGAAGGTTATTATAGGTTATTGAATTACTATTAATACGGCTTAATATAAACTCGTTTTTTCTAGAGTGCACCGCCCTTTACAAGTGATCTCTATATAATCAAAATTGATTCATACAATTGGTACTCTTAAATCGGAAGTAATAAAAAGCAATGTATTGTTTTTAGCCACTATCAAAATGCTTTCAAGAATGATATCTTCTCCGGTTTATCCAGTGGATTTCGCTATAGAAAAAAGCCTTTTAATAAATGTAGAACTTAAAACTCTATTTGTATGTATATTCTCAACTTTAGAATTAATAGTTGTTAATGTCATGTTAATACGTATTGGTGATAGTTGTTATGAAGCTATCATTAATTGATAACTAGCCCTATTAACATGTCAATCTCAGGTTATATATCAATGATAAATGAAGAGAAAACTATTATTTTTTTGTGTTACTAATAAGAAACTATCAATTGTATGGAGTTCTTGTTGGTTTCTAGCTACAATTAGAGTTCTTTTAGGGTGTTTTCTTTTTTTATAGAAATACATGGTGGTAGATAAATTTTTAACTAATGCGGATATTGAAAAACCGAAAGGTGCTTCTATGACCATTTTAGTTATTTAATTGTTAATGTCATATTAATGTTAAATGTAAATTGTTGATATAACATTAACAATTAAAATGGCATTTCTCCCTACGTTTGGCTTTTAGACTATATGTCAATGATAAACAAGGTGTGAAAACTATTGAATTGCTGTCGTCATTTATTAATGTGATGAAATTTCAAGTATTTTTTGATAGTGTGAAAACATCTTCTTGGATAGATCGTCACTAGATTCGCTTTGAGTAAACCGCCACAGAAGAAAATTTTCATCAATATAGATTTTGAAATCTCGAAAGCCATAAATACTTCTCCTTTTTCGACACCTCATTGTTAATGTTATATCAATATCAATTAGAATAATATCAATAACAAAAGAAAATAAATGCTTAACATGTCAATCTCAGATTATATATCAATGATAAATAAAGGGAAAACTGTGGTGGTAGGTAAATTTATAATAAATATAGATCTCGAAGACTCGAGACCTGCATTTATGCGTATTTCAACTACTTAATTATCAATGTTATATCAATGTTAAATCCAAATTGTTGATATGAAATTGACAATACAGACTGTATTCCTTTATATGTGCTGTTTTTTAACTATATGTAAATGATAAATAATGGGTAAAAATCATTGAATTGCTGTCAGCATTTATTACTCGATTAAATCTTTAACTATGTTTTGATAGTGTCGAAACATTTTTTAGGATAGATCGTTACTAGATTCGCTTCAAGAAAACTACCACAGAAGAAAAATTTCAGCCAATATAGATTTTGAAATCTCGAAAGTTATAAACATTCCTTCTTTTTGATACCGAATTGTTAATGTTATGTCAATATTAATCAGAATGATATTGATAACAAGAGAAAATAATCACTTAACATGTTAATCTCAGTTAACATGTTAATAACAAATGAGAGATTAAAAATCAGTTATCTTTCCATTGGTATCAACATGAGATTGATAGTTTCGTGTTGTTTCTTTTGTATATCTTACTAGCATTGAAACATTTTCAATGCTAGTTTATTAATTAACATACTTCTATACAATCCGTTGCAATAGGCTAATGTTTAACTAATATAGATCTTAAAGTTTTGATAGGCACAAATATTTTTGATAAGCGTCCGCTTGTTAATGTTATGTTAATGTTAATTCATAGATACTAGCATTTAAGTTGGCGCGATTCAGTTGACATGTTAATCTCGTTTGATATGTCAATTTCAAATATGGGTAAGATGTATTGATTTTCTGTTGATATCAACATGAGATTGATAATTATTTGATTGTTTTATGGTCCTTGGTCTAAATTTTTTTAAATTAGGACTAATTAATTTTGGACAAGATATAAAGTTATGATAATTGTTTACATGGAATGGATTATTGTTAACAAGAATGCGCTTAATAGTGCAATTAATTGGTTAGTAGGGTATATATACTGTATCAAAAAAATTCAGCAGAGAAACATTAGTAAACTGTTAATAACGGGTATCCTTATAGCTTGGTAAATATAGATTGCTAAAATAGTATCTGATTCTGAAGAAGTTCTCGCTTCAAAAGGTCCAAAAGGAGTTAAATAGTGAGATGCCCATGTATAATTATAGTGTGGGGTTTAATAATATTTAGAAGATTATTGATTAAGTAAAGAATATTATAATTAACCTCTAGATTGAATTTATAATTTTTAGTATATTCTTATTATAAAACGTAAATTTTTTATTTTCTAGTGATTACATGAAGCCCTTCGGGTTACGGATTAAATTACACGTTTGTGTGGTATTTAACCTCCGTATTCCAAAGGGCTTTTTTATTTGATTAAGGGAAAAGGAGAGATGTTATGTCAATTGAAAAGTTAGCAGCAAGTAGAATATTAAGACCAGTGAGAAGCATGAATAAGGGGAGTAATGAGAGATGGTTTGAATATTATAGAACAACATGCCCTATATGTGGTAAGCAAGGATGGTGCATGGTTAATGATTCTGAAACCAAAATAATATGTGGACGAATTTCATCAGAAACAGTATTCGGGGAAGCAGGCTATTTGCATATAGTAGCTGAAGATCAAAAAAGGGGATATGACTTTTCTCAAGATCAGATGATTAAAGAACATAGGAAGAAAAATGATTACACCCTTGATATTATTTACACTTTATTCTTAGAATCTTTAGACGTGCGAGATGAACATATTAAAATGTTAAGGGGATCAAAACGTAGGATTACAAGGGAAGTAATAAATGTTAGAAATTACAAAAGTTTTCCTATTAAACCTTGGGATACTACGAAAGAGTTAATAAAAAAAGTAGGAGGGAAAACAAGCTATATTGTTGGAATTCCAGGGTTTTATGCAAAAAAAACGAAGGATGGAAGATATTTCACGTTTGCAGGAAGGAGAGATTCTTTATTAATACCGCAGAGAAATATATATAATCAGATATGCGGTTTTCAATGTAGAATTGATGATCCTGAATATATGACAGTTGTAAAAAATCATAAACCAAGCTTTAAGGCAGAAGTTATAGAGCAACCCAATACTATAGAGGTGACCTATAAAATCAATGGGAAGATAGAGTCTATATTTAAAGATAAAGTCGATGTTAAAGAATGGTATGAAATTAATTATGAGGGTGAAAAATTAGGTGAAGTACAATTAAAGTTAGAAAGTAAATATATTTGGATCAGCTCAGGTGGGAGATTTCATGGAACAGGAGTTGGGAACCCGTTGCCAATACATGTAGCAGTACCTGGTCGAGAGCTGAAAAATTGGGAACGTGGAGAATTAATAAAAAAGGATAATGTATGGATTTCAGAAGGGAGTCTAAAGTCTGATGTTGCTGCAGAAAACTTAGACGAGCTACTAACAAATGAGGAAAAATTAATGTATGGTACCACAGTCGTATCAATACCTGGGGTTAAAGTATGGAGAATATTAATTGAACCATTAAAAAAAATGGGAGTTAAACAGGCAACTTTCGCTTTAGATATGGATATGATTACAAATTCAGATGTTCAGTGGTCGTTATTAGAATGTGCGCAAACGCTTTATCAAGAAGGAATAAGTATTAATTATGCAAGTTGGGATATTAATCTTGGAAAGGGGCTAGATGATTTACTGTTAAACGATTATATTCCAGCAATAGAGAAAGTGAGATAAACGCTATTGTTCAAAGAGGAAACTAACTTGTCAATGAAAGGATAGCATTATTAAGTTTTGAATGAATATTAAAAAATAGAAATTCCTTTTGATATTTAAGTAAAGTATTAAAGTAGATTTATATAAAAATATGTAACACCACTATAAGAAGATAATGACGAAATAGATATCTTTAAGTTTTGAGATTTTTCTAATAATTAATTTTACATTTTTTGTAATCGTATATATATTATATATAGGGGAATTTTGGAATAAATCTAATGGGGAAGTTTCGTATCTATGTAGTATCAATAGTAGTCTTTAATTGCTAAATTCTATTCATTTATACGAGGTGAATCAAATGGGGAGAAAAGTTGATAGGAAGAAATCAAAAGAACAGTTTTTATATGAAAGAAAAAAACAGTTAGAAATAATGGAAAGCATCAGCAGCATCTGTAAAGGATGCGATATATATAATGAGTTAAAAAAGACGAAATCACGAAAAGAAGTTGCTAATATATGTGCAAAGGATTGCAATTTAATAAACAGTTTACAAGAAGAGACAAAAATATTTTTAGAAACACTTCGCTAAAAAACAGAAAGGAGGAATATGTATGAATCAATCATATAGCAGTTTAAATCGAGAGGAATCACTAACAAAAACTATAACTTTAGGTAATACTGCAAGAAGTATTGGGTCGCTGGTTAAACCTGAGGATGAAAATTTTGAAGTTAAGGAGATTTGGAATTATAAAGTACTGTCAAAGCAAGAGAGTTTAAATTTATTTCGAAGGTACAAACATGGTGAAAAGGATCTACGTGAATATTTGTTCCATGTAAATATAGGCCTAGTACTATCTATTGCAAGAAAATATAAAAAGAAGCACCCAGAAATAGAATTTGATGATTTGGTTCAAGAAGGTAATGAGGGAATGTTGCGAGCAATTGAGGATTTTGATCCTGATTTAGGTTATTGTTTTTCTACATACGCTTACTGTTGGATAAAAAAGAGTATGTTAGGGTTTATATGTAAAAAAAAATCTGGGCCTTTTAAAATCCCTAACTATGTGAATCAATTTAATGTGAAATATGTTGAAATCGAAGATAAATATTTACAAATGCACAACAGAATCCCTACAGTTGAAGAGGTAGTAAAAGAGTTAGATGTAACTAGAGAAAAGGTAGTTCGACACAACGTATATTATAATCGGGTTACTACTATGACTTTAGATATAGATACAATAAATGAAGATATAGGTATACTGAACTCATTCTGTAATGATAATTCAGCAATTCCCTCCACAAATGAGATGATAATGGAGGACTTGAATTACGAGATATGGATAATATTTGATGAAGTATTAAATCCGAAGCAAAAGATGGTACTAAATCTATGTTTTGGTCTACTAGATGGTAAAATTCATTTGCATAAAGAAATTGCAAAAGCACTTATGATTACAACTGAAAGGGTATCACAATTAAAAGATGAAGCGATTAATAGATTGAAGAAATGCGACTATAAAGATGAAATTTTTAATCTATTACATGAAAAGTTGAAAGTAATGGATGAACTTTATATGGCGTGAAATTATATATTCGTATTTATCAGAATATACAGTGTAACGAGCGTATTGTATTTTTTAATATCTATTTCACAAAATTTTGCCCCTCGAGTAACGTGAATTACAAAATTGTTATTTAATTTTGTAATAATACGAGACTATGAGGTTTTTTTGTATCTAAAAGGTGGAAACAAAGTGATGTATTAAGGGTATAACATGTAATATAACCTTAGTAGATGTAAAATAAAAAAGAAGGATAAATGGGTACTACCTGTTTATCCTTCTTTTTATATATCATGCTTAAAAAAATAATATTATCTTTTTTCCCTTAGTTTTTCTAAAGAAATATCTCATGATTAATTATGAAGGATAAATAATTTAATTACTCTCATTTATGAGGTACCAATAGAAAGGAGGCCATGGTTGTTATATGCAAAATAATAGAAAAAGAAACGTAATTAAAGAAAGGATTAGACAAGAAAAAGAACGACGGGAACGATTACTAGCAGAGGAAGAAGAACAATATGGGGATTTCCATGAGGATCAAGTAAGTGAGCAATTTCAGCAAGAGCATTTAGAACAACCACTGAAACAAAGCGAAGAAAGTGTAAATTTATGTACACCTAAAAATGAGGTTTCAAATAATAATCCTGCTCTTGATTGGATTACAACAATTCAAAAACAGTCAGGCACTTCTGAAAGTGAATTTAAAATAGAAGAAGCACGTAGAAAAGCGAAAGAAGAAGCAAGGAAACAGGCAGAATTGGAAGCACGACGGAAAGTAGAGGAAGAAGCAAGGAAACAAGTAGAAGTGGAAGCGCGACGGAAAGTAGAGGAAGAAGCAAAGAAACAGGCAGAATTGGAAGCACGACGGAAAGCAGAGGAAGAAGCAAAGAAACAGGCAGAAACGGAAGCACGTAGAAAAGTAGAGGAAGAAGCAAGAAAACAGGCAGAATTGGAAGCATGTCGTAAGGCAGAGGAGAAAAAACTTGAAGAAGTAAGAAAACGTAGATTAGAGGAAGAGAAGAAAATAGAAGAAGCACAAAAGAGACAAAAAATAGTAGTAGCCAAAAGAGAATCAGAAAGTGAGGAAGTCATATTAAATAAAGAAACAAATCCGTCAAATGAAACTAAATTTGAACAAGAAGAGAAAATAGATCTTGATAAAAAAGGAATCTTAAATTATATGAAAAAATATAAGTACGCTATTATAGGGGTCGCATCAATTGTTTTATTAGTAGTAGCAGGTTTTGCCTTTACCAATATGAAAAATTCACAGGCTGCATCAGCAAATAATGTAAATAGTTTAGAAGTTAATGTAAATTTAATAAATGGATTAAGATTATCTGCAGTTCAAAAATATCAAGATGCTGCCTTGGAATTTGATAAAGTGGATTATAAAAAGTTAGGAAAAGATGATAAAAAGGCAGTTTTATTTACATATCTTTTAAGCGGTAAAGCGCAAAAGGCTATTGATTTAGAGCAAGATTTTGCAGAATCAGTAGTTTCATATTATATAGCTGTAGATAATTTGAAAAAAGTAAAAGAACTTAAAACAAAAAATCCAATAATTAATTTTGAAATTGCAGCATTAGATGACAAACATGAAGAAGTTATTAAATTAAAAGATCATGTTCCACTAGATGGAAGAAGAGAAGGAATTATTGTTAATAGTTATTTGAAATTAAATAAATCTGAGGAAGCTAAGAAGTTTGCTCAGAAGGTTGGAAATAAAGATTTACTTGAAAAAATTAACAATCCTGCACCTGATAGTTCTGCTACCTCTGTAGCAACTATTAGTGCAGATTAAGTAATGGGGAGGAATTGATTGTGCCAATAGATTATTCGAAAATTTTTAAGAAAGTTTTATTTGCTACTACTGCTACTACCCTAAGTGTTGGGGTAGTTTCAGGCTGCTCGCTGTTTTCTTCGGAAAAAAAGAGCACCAAAACAGCATCAGTATCTAAAAAGAAAAAAGATACTGAAAAAGAAAAGAAGAAAGATGAAAAAAAGGATGAAAGTAAGGATGAAACAACTGAGAATTTAAATACTAATGATTTTGATGAAATCATTGATAATGCAAAACGTAGCTCAGATCAAAATTTAGCCGGAATCATTGAAAATAACAAAACCAAAAAGAAATTTGATGATTTAACGGATTCAATTGCGACCGCGGCTATAAATTCAGATAGAAATCTAGCATCAGTTATTGACAGTGATAAATCAAATAATCGTTTTTCAGATTTAAATACTTCAATAGCATCAGCAACAAAAAATCCTTCTGTCTCGGATAATAAGGATAGTAAGAACTTTGTATTTGGTGGCAATCTAAATATCAATGATGGAGTTGCTAGTGCTGATAATTCAATACCTCCAATTAATAATGATAAAAAGTCACCAGCTTCTGGAGACTTTAGTGGCGGAGGAGATACAAACCCACCAACAGGCGGCAATGGTAACGATGGTGGAGGAAATACAAACCCACCAACAGGCGGCGATGGTAATAATGGCGGAGGAGATACAAACCCACCAACAGGAGGCGATGGTAACGATGGTGGAGGAGGTACAGAACCACCAACAGGCGGTGATGGTAACGATGGTGGTACAATAAAACCAGAGAAACCTGAAAAAGATACAGTGGCACCAGTAATTACAGCAAAACAAGGTGTGACAGTATATGTCGGTGATGGTCTAAGTGCAGACGATTTAGTAGAAGTGACAGATAATAAAGATCCAAATCCAGTAGTAACAGTAGGTACGTATGATACAAATAAGGCAGGGGAAATTCAAGTAACAGTAACAGCAACAGATGCATCAGGGAATAGCTCAAGTACAACAGTAACCGTTAACGTAGTAGAAAAAGAAGAGGAAAAAGATGCAGAAGCACCAATAATCACAGCGAAGCAAGGAGTGACAGTGCATGTAGGAGATAGTCTAAATGCAGGAGATTTAGTAGAAGTAAGTGATAATAAAGATCCAAATCCAGTTGTAACAGTGGGAGATTATGATACAAGTAAGTCGGGAGAAATTCAAGTAACAGTAACGGCAACAGATGCATCAGGAAATAGCTCAAGTACAACAGTAACCGTTAACGTAGTAAAAAAAGAAGAGGAAGAAGATACAGAAGCACCGGTAATTACAGCAAAACAGAGTGTAACTGTACATGTAGGAGATAGCTTAAATGCAGGAGATTTAGTAGAAGTAAGTGATAATAAAGATCCGAATCCAGTAGTAACAGTAGGAGCGTATGATACAAGTAAGGCAGGGGAAATTCAAGTAACAGTAACGGCAACAGATGTATCAGGAAATAGCTCAAGTACAACAGTAACCGTTAACGTAGTAGAAAAAGAAGAGGAAAAAGATACAGAAGCACCGG
>NZ_JAEHBO010000111.1:0-12542 GCF_016483575.1 Bacillus cereus group sp. N12 | reverse complement strand
TCTCAATATCGTGTATTAGACACAGCTGCTAAAACTGGTATTTATCCTTTAATTACACACAATGTACCTAAACATGAACAAGAAGAGGCCATTTTTAAATTTGGTACTCATTTTGCTATATACTCTTTACGCAATGTTCAAAAGCTATTCCGTAAAGCGCATGACCTGCTTCATGCGAAATATGCTGTACCTGTAACCTTAGATGCTTACCATCGTAATTACATGCAGTATCAAGAGGAATCCCTATTTAGAAAATATGCTTATGAGCAAGGAGTAAATATTAACGCATATACAGCATTAGAAATTGAAATCCGTGAACTATTAAAGTCTAGCGGGCATCAAGGAACTAACATGCCTAGTGATATTCGTGAACTGTTCATTGAAAAAGTTGATAAATTGTCGAAAGAAAAGATTCGTGTAATTGAGGTCCCTGAAGACTTTGATTTAATTCAGTTTCTACAGTCCTTAGAAGCATACTACCGTTCAACAAGTGAAACACCACATTCAGTTGATCAGCTGCTTCCAGCAATGTAAAGATACAGCTCTCTATTTTTGAAAAAACAAAAGTGGAGGGCTATTCGTGTTGAAGATACCCTATGAAATGCATTACTTCAAACAAAACAGAGAGAAAGTTTTCAATTTTAATGATCACGCCTCTCTATTTTTTATGCAATTACATACATTGCATGTAAATCAAAATGAGATATTCACAATTTCTGAGTTATTAAATCTGAATTTTCAATCCTTTTGTGTCATTTCATCTACAAAAAAGCATAAATATTTTTTATAATTCTGTTGATATCTTAATAATTTTGACATGATGTGTATAACATAAAGCCTTAAGTACTGTTCTTATCATGTTCTATCTCTAAATCTACTTAAAATCAGAAAAACTTCTGTTAGTTATGTTTAAAAAGTGGATTCTGTTCCTAACTTTGACCAATTTGTTAATAAATTGTGTGTAGTTTTTAAGAAATGTGGAAAGCTTGTTCATAAATCAGCAAAATTTGTATTTATTATTTATTCATTCACTCGCATCAAATTAACGATGATTATATGTAGTTTTTATATACCTACTTTACGATATTTTGTAGTTTTTAATCATCATCCAACCCATTAAGTACGTTCCCAGTATTTACTTTTTATGATTTTTTACGGCTAGAGTAATGATGAACCCTTAGCACAGCAATGTTTTAAGACGATTTTTTCTCTGTATAAAAGTATTATCTTTTTTCTTTATATATATTAAAGATATATATTATATTAGGTTTTTATATTGTGTAATACTTACTATAGAGAATAGAACCTGTGTAAAACCAATTTCATTTCTTAATGGAATTGGTTTTTTTATGTACTTTAATAAACATTATATTTAGGTTTAATCTTCCTAAAAAAATTTTGATATAAAACATAATTTTTTTTATTTCTCTTAGATTTCCGAAAAAATTAAATCATACTTAAAGTAGATAGTTAATTAGTGGAAATTACAATGAACCTTGTAATCTCCTAACCATTTAAAAAGAGAGGTGAAGACATGGTAAAAAAGAAATCCCAGAAAAACGCCGAAAAAAAGAAATTTACATTCTTTAAAAAGGCAAAGAATAAAACAACTGAACTATTAGATATGCAACAAGAAAATTCAGAAGCACTTAAAGAAAAGAAGACACGTAAAACGAGGGAGAAAGTTCCAGCTATAACAGGAAGAAAAGTAGGTAAGGTTACATTTTGGTGTGTGATGGGATTCGTGTTTGCAGGAAGCTCCCTTTCATTTATCCAACAGCAGTAGCTGTTCAAGAAAAGAAGGAGGAACCCGTAAAAGTTAAGATGTCGGAAGCAGAATTAATTGCATATGCCAATAGTTTTGCCGCTGATTATTTTAACTGGAAGGTTGATATGAATGTAGCTGAAACACGGAAAAAACGATTAGAAAAATATTTAGTTGAAGGATCCGATGAGCAAGGAGGATTAAATAGGGATAGTTTAAAAAATGCTTCTAGTACGTTAGTTAAGTCAGAAGCTGTAGAGGTTCGTCAAAAAGGAAATGAAGCAGAAGTTACATTGAAAATCATTCAAAAACTAGAACCTGTAAATAATCCAGCTCCTGGAACGACTCAAGCCCCAGATACACCAAAAGAACCTAAAGAAGTGACAAGGTACTTCTCTATTCCAATCTTAATGGAGAAAGAGAAGATGGTGATTCCTGACAATCCTACAATCGTTCATGGAGAGAGAGAAAAGGCATCTTATAAAGTGGCTACATTTAAACCAGAAGGACGAGAAATAAATACAGATGCAGAAATAAAAAAAGTAGAACAATTTTTGCAATCTGTATTTAAAGTGTATACAGAAGGAACACCAGAAGAAATTGCTTACTACTTTGAAAAAAGCAATATAACAAATGGACTAAAAGGTATTATGACATTTAGCAAATTAGAAAACTTGCGGATTTATGAAGATAAGGATAAAGGGTACAGAGTCTTAGTTGATGCCAAATTAAAAGACAACGATAGCAGCTTAGAGTACACATACACATATGATTTAAATCTAGTAAATAAAGATAATAAGTTTTCAATTAGCTCTATGAAAAAATTTGAAAACACATTAGAGAAAGTGGAGGGTAAATAATTATGGAGCTTTTGGGATTAGATATGGTTGCTCAGCAATTACCTGCTATTACAGATGCAGCTGTAATAGGTAATATAAATTTTGGAGTAAATATTAAAAACTGGTTAGTAGCTCAATTGGGCCCGATCTTTTTAGTTGTAGCACTTATTGGAGTAATCGTCTTTGCAGTTAAACGACAAATGGCTGGTTTACTTGGTTGGATAATTGTTTGTGCACTATTATCAGTTTTTGTATTCTCACCAGACATTTTCAAAGATCTTGGTACAAAATTATATAATTTAGTATTCAAGTAATAAATTAAAAATCTCTAAAAATATTAAAGGGGTTGGTAGAAATGACTCAAAAGCCGACTCGTAAAGAAGTTAGGACATACAACTCGATATGGGATATTCCTAAGAGTTTATACGGGATAAGGGACTTAACTCTCCCTTTCCCAGTTCCTTATAGACAGTTGGGCTTCTTTGTTGGATCTTTACTTTTAATTTTAATTCTAGATCAGTTTTTACCTTTAGGAAATAATGTGTTTTTAAAATATTTAATATTACCAGGTGGAATAGCATATTTCTTTGGCAATGTAGAATTGGATGGAAAAAGCCCGCATAAATTTTTATTTCGATTTTTCGTGTTTATGTTCGAAAGTAAGAAGATTAGCCGCTATAAAGATACAACTGGTAATATTGGAAACTATCAATATAAAACCTTAATACGATTCAAGGATGATTTAATCAATAATAAGTAATTAATTAATCTATACGGAAGAATTATTTTAGTCTCATATTCTTCTCTAAGGAGGGTAAAATGAATCAGGTTGAATTTCCAGTCAAATACTTTCACAATAATTTGATTTTTAACCAAGATGGCTCTTGCTGGGCGTATTATGAGGCATACGGAATACCATACGAGTTCCGAGGAGATGATGATAAAAATACCTTATTCATGCGTCAACTTGGCTTGTTTTGGAATTTTGATGAAGAAAAGCACCTCTTAATGATTCCTGTTTATCAGAACTTCCAAGAAAAAGCAGATGAATTCAAAGAAACAGTAAGCGGTGAATTAAAAGAACTTGCAATTGATCATACAGATGATGTCGTACATGAGCTAGAACGAAAATTTGGTAAAAATGCAGTAGAGTACCAATATTTTATTGGCGTGAAATTAAAGGTAAGACACATACAAGAAGGGTTTAAAGAAATGTTGTACACAGCATTTCATACCTTTAAAAACACTGCAGAACAGTTTGGGTTACTTGGTGATACCAAAATACTAAAAACTGATTTGGAGATGTTTAAAAGAGAAGCTAGCGCTTTTAAAAATAAAATAAGAAAACATTTGGCTGTAAGGGCTCTAGAAACTAATGAAACGCAATGGATTATATTAAGAAACTTCTATCGCACATTAGAGGCGCCAGTAACTGCTGGATGGACACCTCCCGTACAAAATGACGACTCTGCAATCATACCAAATCAAGAAAGCTTATTACGATTATCCGAAGCAGAATTTGATGTTAAAGGAAGACATATTGAAATGTCCCAGATTGGTACCGACGGGTTAGAATATCCAGCATATATGAGCTTTTTATCTACATCTAAAATCCCATATACGATGGAGTTTCCAGACCAAGAGTGGATGTATATGATTCAAAACATAGATTTCCCTATTGAATTAAGTGTCCGTACAGAAAACATAAATCATCGTAAAGCACTATCTAAACTAAATAAGAAGAAAAAGGATTTAGAAGATCAAGAAATGCATGCAAGGGAAAATGCACAAACTGTTGGATTAAACGTGTATGAAGGTGTTCAGGAAGCTACTGAGTTACAAGCCCTTATACAAAAGACACGTATGCCATTAGTTAAAACATCGGTATCTTTCTGTATATGTGCTGAAGATTTAGATACAATGCGTCGAAATACAAATTCACTTATTTCTATTTATAGAGAGATGATGATTGAACTAGTAAGGCCGTATGGAGATCAGTTCCTACTGTTTAATGAATTTATCCCTGGTTCAAGAAGATATGTAAATGATTATATACACTTTATGGAACCTGGAGTTCTAGCAGCCGGTATGTTTGGTGCAACACAAGATTTAGGAGATAATATCGGGTTTTATATTGGAACAACTGGTATTTTAAACAAAGCAGTTTATATGACACCTTCACTTGCAGCAACAAATACCGTTGCAAATCAAAAAACAAGCGCACTTTCAGTTGCAGTAACAGGAAGTACTGGTTCCGGTAAATCATTTGGAACGAACTTAATTGTTTACCTAGCCGTACTTGGAGGAGCTCAAACACTGATAGTCGATCCAAAAGGTGAGAGGGGAAACTGGACAGAAGATTTACACGGTCTAGAAGGTAAAGTAAACGTAATTACACTAGGGACTGATAGACGAGATGAAGGGAAACTAGACCCATTTATCATTCATAAACATAGTCGGAAAGATGCAATTGAGTTAGCGATGACAATTCTTACTTTCATTACAGGTATTAAACCAGATAACTCGGAGAAATTCCCGCGCTTAGCTTCAGCCGTAGAATTCGTAGCAGGAATGGAAGAGCCGTGCTTAACAGCTGTGTCTCAATACCTTGAAGATAGTGATGATAAAGTGGATCAACAATTAGCCGCTCATATTCAAGCATTTGAGAATTTATCATTTGCACACTTAATCTTTGGGGATGGAACAAATAGAGATATTGAACTTGATACAGCAGTGAATATCATACAAATTCAGCATCTTGATATGCCAGATATTCAAAAAGATCCGAAAGATTACACCTTACAAGAAAATTTATCAGTTAGTATGCTGATGTCTCTATCTTCTTTTGCAAGAAAATTCTTTCAAAAGGACCCTACTAAATTCAAAATTGTTCTATTAGATGAAGCATGGGCAATCATGGGAACTTCTCAAGGGCGAGAGTTAGCTCGTAAGCTAGTTCGTGAAGGTCGTGCTTTAAACTCTGCAGTATACTTTGCAACTCAAAGTGCAAGTGACCTTGGAGATGAGACATTTAAGAATAATATCGGTATGAAGTTCTCATTCCGTAATACCGATAGTAAAGAGATTTCTTCAATCTTAGATTTCTTTGGATTACCTGATAATGAGGAAAATCATGCGATTGTTACTAATTTAGAAACAGGACAATGCTTATTCCAAGATATCCAAGGAAGAACAGGTGTTGTCACAATGGATGTAGTGTTTAAAGATTTATACGATGCATTTGATACAAGACCAAATGCAAGAAAGAATTATAGAAAGTCAAATGATGATGAAAGGCAGGAAGTTAATGCAACCTTTGTCGAAGAAGGGGGAGAAAAAATAAATGTAGGAGTGAGTTAATATGTTAAAAACTAAATTCAAAAAAATCATGCTAACAAGTCTATGTGTAGGTACTCTTTTCCTGAGTGCAGCATGTGGAAATAGTGAAAAAAATGTTGGGGAAGAAAAAGATAAACAGGGGCACACTCCAAGGGAAGTTATGTTAGATTTTGTAGAAGCTGATTTACAGCGTGATCATAAAACAATACTTAAACTCGTAGTGGATGGGGATAAAGATACTATATTGGACCGAAATCAAGGACCTAAAAATAAATTATCTTACAAAGATTATAAAGTAAAAGAGTATGTGGTGGATAAGGATACAATTATGTATAACTTTAGCTCCAAAAAACCCCCTAAAAACATCGATAAAGAAGTGAAGTGGATAAGGGTAGTTCGAACAGGTGAGGGTTTTAAAGTACGTAGTTATGCTGCTCCTTATCGAAACGAAATTGATGAAGTGGCAGATACTAAACCAACAAGCGAGTTTAGTTCAAACGATTAGTAGGTTTTCCCATAAAAAGGGGGAGTAACATGAGATGAAAAAGCTTATTACCCTATTGTTATTAATTTGTACTTTGCTTTTAGCATTTAATTTACTTTTTAAAGCTGCACCAGTATATGCAGATGAGGAACCCAGACCATCTCTTTTAGATGATATTATTCCTAAGAATAAAGAAAAATTAAAATTCGAAGAACATCCTCCAAGTAGTTATGGAATTGATATTTACACACCAGAAGGTGGATTTGGTGAATCCCTTAAATTTTGGAGATGGGGAGATAAAGTAAAAGAACAAATGGTCGCTGTATTGTTTAGCCTTATTAGTATTGGATGGACTCTTAATCTTGCAGTTAGTACTTTTGTAACAAGTATGGTTGGGCAATCTATGAGTCTCAATATTGTAGCTGATGTAGGAGATAAATTGGGCGATGTAATTTCTAAAGCAGCAGGGTTTAATGGTTCTTGGGGTTCAGGTGGCATTTACAGTGAGCTAATAGGCCTTATGTTAGCATTATTAGCTTGCTGGGTTATATGGGTTGGATTTGTAGAGCGACGTCAATCAGAAATGCTAGGCGGCTTATTGAAAGCTTTAGGTATTCTAGTTTTTACATTGGGTTTCTTTGCAAACTCAAGCTATATCATTAAAGGTCTAAACAATTTTTCCGAACAAACAAATAAGACAGTTCTTGATGCTACTCAAAGTATTGCAGGGACTAAAGAAGGTTATTCAAGTGGTGTAGATTCCATTACCGATTTAACACATACTCTATTAATTAAACAACCTTATACATTATTACAATTTGGTACAACAGATATGAAGAAAATTGGTGATGAAAGAATTAAAAAGATGCTAACAACTACTAATACTGATGAGAGACAAAAGCTTCTAGAACATGAAGTGAAAGATGAAAATAATAAAATTCTGGAATTAGACGCTACCTTTGAACGTGGCGCATTAGTACTATTACTTTTTGTAATCAATGGACCATTATGGGTGGTCTTATGCTTATGTAGTATGGCGATGCTATTCTATCAATTGATGTTCATCATTGTGGCTTTAATGTCTCCAGTAATGTTATTGATGGCTTTAGTACCAGCGTGGGCCGGGACAGCAAAGAGATTTTTAGCTGAACTTTTTAGAACATTACTTATGAAAGTTGCAATTGGTTTTCTATTAACTTTAATGTTTTGGGTTTCTTCAATCTTATATAGCGCAACTGATAAGTATGGTTATTTAGTAGTTGCTGCATTACAAGTACTTTCGTTCTTAGGTGTTTGGTTATATCGTAAAACAATTTTCGATGCTATTACTACAGTACCAGCAAGTGCAGGAGCAGCCCGAGCATCAGATGCTATGAGTAATATTAGGCAGAAATATCGTGATGTTAGACGTGGATCTAAGACAGTTGGAAGAGGTGTAGCAGTAGCTGGTGCCGCGGGTGTTGCAAGTGCGGCAATGGCCGGGAAAATGGGTAAATCAGGTTATAGTAAGTTTAAACAGTTGAAAGAAAACTATGCTGATAGAAAAGAAAAGGTAGCAGATGGTAAGCGTAAGGAAAAAGAGCAAATGCAAGCAGAAAAAGAAAAAAATATTAATCAAATGAAAAAAGAAGAAAACTTAGGTGTTCGCGATAGAAAAGGAAAACAGGAGCAAGAAAGGGTTCAGGAAGAAGTAGCCGCAACTAAAGAAAATACAGAATTAGCAGTAAGGGAGAAATCTCAAGATAATAATCCTGAAGTACAACAAGCAGAATTAAAAGATAAAGAAGAAGATGTAAAAGCCCAAATCAGACCGGCTGCGACTCAAAATAATGGTGGTCTCGAGAATAAGCAAGAAGATGTAAAAGCGGAAGTAAAACCAGTAGCGGCAATTAAAACACCAACGGGTCAAACTAAGTCAACGGATGATAAACCAATTATAACACCACAGTCAGGAACGACACCAGTACCAGCTAATCCGATGGAGAGCAAATCAATTACAACACCACAGTCAGGAACGACACCAGTACCAGCTAATCCGATGGAGAGCAAATCAATTACAGCACCACAGTCAGGAACAACACAATTACCAGCGAACCCAATAGAGAGTAAGCCAGTCACTACTTCCCAGGTGAGTACACCACAAAAACCAGTAGAGGTAAAACCAGTTAATCAACAACAAACTAAAAATGTTCCCAAAGTGAATAATCAACAACATGTAAAAGAAGGGGCAGTAATTAAAAAAGTTGACCGAAAGTACAAACACAACAAGAAGCCGTGAACTACTCGCCACTTAGCAAAGCTTGAAGTGGGAGCTTCTCAGTTCCGCGAAGAAAGTAACCTTTCGTCTCCCTGAGCGTTACTTCGGGGTGTTCCACCCCTAGATGTCCAACGTATGGACGCTCTTTTGGTACGGTTGATATTTTACGCAGGAACCGAATGGCTTGTTTTTCGCACTCTATTTTCTTCCTGCAACCTTCTATATCAAGTTATCAAAGAACTTCATATGGTTAGTTTATTAAAAGTTTTGGCTATGCCAAACCGAATTTCATCTCCCACTTATCGTTGGGCTACGCCTTTCACACGCTTGAGGGAGGAGAATTCTTTCAGGGAATACGTTAAAAAATATAAAAGCAAAAGAAACCAAAAAACAAAAAAATTCAGCTCGTGAGGGAGGGTTTATACATTGAGTGCGGAACCAAATCGCGACTTTGAAAATGAACACCATCCTGAAGCTGAACTAGGGAATGCTAAGCCTGCCTTGAAAAAGGCAGGCCATTCTTTAGGGAAGATGGCTGGTAAAGGAACAAAAGTAGCGGGTAAAGCAGTTGCACAAGTAGGGAAGAAAGTAGCAGTAAAAGTAGCACAGAAGGCAGCTACAGTTGCTGTTGCAAAGCCGTTATTAATAGTTGCCGGTGTTATTATGGCTGTTGTTTTAGGTTTAGGTATAGTGATATTTTTATTAACTGCCACAATGAGTGAAGATGAAGTCAGTCCTGGAGGAATTGGTGGTCCTTTTGCACCGGGTACTGCAAGTGTCAGTCCTGAAGTAATGAGATGGGAGCCATTGGTAAGGAAATATGCGGCGCAACATGGCATAGAAGCAATGACTCCATTAATATTAGCTCTTATTCAACAAGAAAGTTCTGGAACACAATTGGATGTTATGCAAAGTTCAGAATCACAAGGGTATCCTCCGGGGTATTTTACTGATCCAGAGGAAAGTATCAAATATGGTTTAATGCATTTTGCTGATTGTCATAAAAAATCAAATGGTGATCAAAATACTACATTACAATGCTATAACTACGGGACCGGATACGCTAACTATGCAGTTTCTAAAGGTGGATATACACACGAGAATGCAAGGGCATTTTCTGCAGAGCAATCAGCTAAAAATGGGTATAAATGTGGTTCGTGGCGAAGTGCAGAGGCAGTAGCTAATAATTGGTGTTATGGTGATCCAGACTATGTCCCACATATTATGAGATACTATCAACCTGGTCAAACCCCTGGTGGTTCAGGTGGAATTGCTGGCGGTAGCGTTTTAGGTGATGATGTATTCCAAGCAATTATGGCAGAAGCACTAAAGTATCAAGGATGGCCATATGTGTTTGGAGGACGAACACCAAATACTTCATTTGACTGTAGTGGAATTATTGAGTATACGTATTCAAGAGTTGGTATTAATTTATTTGGTACTGCACAAACCCAATGGGATAAAACCCAACGTATAACAGATCCTAAGCCAGGAGATTTAGTGTTTTTCCATAGTACTTATGCTACAAGTAACTACATTACGCATGTTGGCATTTATGTAGGAAATAATACAATGTATCATGCTGGCGACCCGATTGGCTATGCTGATTTAAGTAAACCATATTTTCAACAGCATTTTGCGGGATATGGTCGTGTAGTTAGATAATAATGCATGTAACATCTAGCAACTTATGAAACTGCGAAAAGGAGGTAAATGATGAATAAAATTACCATTATAATAGCAATTTTATTAATAGCTAGTGTAGGGTTTTTAATAAAATATCAATCTGATAATGAAAAACTTAAAACTGATAATATAAAATTAACGAAAAAAGTGGAAAAGGTGGAGGCACAATACAACGATACGGAAAAGGAATTGTCAGCTCTAAAGAGTAATAATCAACAACAAGTAAAGGAAGCGGCAGAACGATTTCTTAAAGCTTTCCGTACTTATGATACGGGTAAAGGTGAATCATACCTTGCTAATATCGATGCATATATAACACCAAATGCAAAGAAAGAATTAACACCACCAGGTGGACCAACGCAATCTGCTCCTGGAACTGGAGATGAGAAAGAAAAGAAGAAAGTTTCATTTCAATCTGAATACACAGGTGGCGAGTTGTATTATGCATTTTTGGATACTACAAAAGCAAATGTATTAGCAAAAGTGAAAAGTAAAATTACAGTTAATGGTGTTTCATCTGATAATATGTCATTAATGCAAATAAATCTTATCTATGATGGAAATAAGAAGTTATGGCTTGTCGACAAACTTATACCTTTAGCAGATTTAAAAGATCATATGCCTTAAGTGGTGTACACATATTACATGTAGAGTAATAGAAAAATCCCTCTTAGCATTGTTAATAAGAGGGGGTTTTTGATGTTTACTGTAAATTTGAAATAAAGTCGCATCTCACGGTTAATAAAATAATATCAGGTTGATAATGTTTCCACTTGAATAGATTTTGCTTTTCCATACTGAACATGTCTTTTTTTAGAGTACTGGTATCAGTATGTCCAAGTATGGGGAGGTACTGCAGATATTTTGAAGTTTTTGCACTAGAACCTAAAATCTTTTCTTTTATCTTCATAAAATAAATTTTAAAAATTTCTATTTTCTGAAAAAATACAAATCATGAGAATTCTTTTGTTTGTTATAACGTATAATTTCACGTATTATTAAATTCTTTTTAAGGGGGAATGTCATTTCTAATTTTAAATACTGGTTATTTTTTTGGGGCGGTTAATTGCAATCATAATTACGTGAAGGGTGGATCTCTAAATTTTTGCCGGCAATTCAGTCTGAATATTCAAATGATTTCGATTTGAACAACCATAAAAAATAGTTTTGTTGTAATAACAATTTAAAACTAGATAGAGAGGTTGATGTGTTCTGAATAGCCAGTGGTTACATAAACAAAAGAATGGTTTGAAAAGAATTTCAAAAATATTTACCAAAAAGACACTATCATGTTTAGTTTTATCGGTAGGGATTTCATTGGGAGGAATACCATTAATAAGCAATTCAAGTGCATATGCAGATTCAAATTCGTGGGATTTTCAATACACAGGTAACGTTCAAAGTTTTACTGTTCCTTACACTGGAACATACAAGCTCACAACTTGGGGTGCACAAGGCGGAGATAATGGTACCGAGACCTTTCCTGGCAATTCCGATCAAGGCGGTCTGGGTGGCTACGCAGAAGGAGAAGTCAGTTTAACCAAAGGCGAAACGATCTATGTCGTCGTCGGAGGACAAGGTGAAAATGCTGTAAATGATGAAAATAAGGGCGGCTATAACGGTGGTGGAGACAGTAGCTGGGGATCTGGTGGCGGTGGTGCTACCCATATCGCCACGGTGGATGGATTGCTTGCAAGTCTAAGGAATAACACATCTGCCATTTTAATAGTAGCCGGCGGCGGTGGCGGTGTAGCTGGTGGAGGGAAGTCTGATAGAGATGGCGGTTATGCTGGCGGTAGTTCTGGCGGACCTTCGTATGGCAACAATAAAATGGCTACTCAAACAAATGGATACAGCTTCGGACAAGGGGAACCTGTTTCCATTGAGGGGTTTTATTCAGGTGGTGGTGGTGGCGGTTGGTATGGAGGCTATTATGGTACAGAAAAGATATTTAAAAGTTATGGTGGCGGCGGATCGAGTTATATTGGTGGGGCTTTCGATGGTGAGACCATTGCAGGAAACCAATCCATACCTTCTCCATCTGGCGAGACGAAAACAGGTAACACAGGGAATGGATACGCAAGAATCACCTATAAAAAACCTGATGACACAACTTCACCTGTTACAACCGATAACGCACCAACAGATTGGGTGAATAAAGATGTTACCGTT